>CALIUX010000148.1 GCA_938048505.1 uncultured Pseudomonadales bacterium | reverse complement strand
TCACATGTTGCAATCTTAGCGCGCTCAATGGGTATTCCAACGGTAATGGGCGCGGTGGATCTCCCCTTTACCAAGTTGGATGGCCGTCACATTATTGTGGACGGCTATAACGGTAATGTCTTCAGTGACCCCTCGGCTGCTCTTTTAGAGCATTATCAAAGCATTGTTGATGAAGACCTTCGTCTTGTTCGTACCCTTGAAAGCTTAAAAGACCTCCCTTGCGAAACCACCGACAACCACCCTGTTGCCCTATGGGTTAATACGGGCTTGGCCACGGATGCGATGTTGTCGCTTGATCGAGGCGCAAAGGGGGTGGGGTTATTCCGTACCGAAGTCCCCTTTATGTTGCGAGATCGTTTTCCTTCAGAGGAAGAGCAAAAAGCGGTTTACCGAGAACAGCTACGCGCGTTTCACCCGCACCCAGTCACCATGCGCACACTCGATATTGGCGGCGATAAGGCCTTGCCGTATTTTCCAATTGAAGAGGAAAATCCTTTTTTAGGGTGGCGCGGCATAAGGGTAACCCTCGATCACCCCGAGATTTTTTTAGTGCAAGTCAGGGCTATGCTCAAGGCTAGCGAGGGCTTAGATAATTTACGCATATTATTGCCCATGATCTCCGCCTTGCCTGAGTTGGATGTTGCCCAGACGCTGATTGGCCGTGCGTATAATGAGCTAGTCGATGAAGGTTTTTCGATTCAATATCCACTGATTGGTGTAATGGTTGAAGTACCTTCGGCGGTTTATCAAGCGAAAGAACTGGCTGCCCGCAGCGACTTTTTATCGGTAGGCAGTAATGACTTAACGCAGTATTTATTGGCTGTTGATCGTAACAATACCCGGGTAGCGGATTTATATCGTTCTTTGCATCCTGCGGTACTCAGAGCCTTAAAGCAGGTGGCCGATGCAGCCCATGAAATGGGGAAGTCGGTGAGTATTTGTGGTGAACTCGCTGGTGATCCAACGGCGGCCTTATTGCTTATGGCTATGGGTTATGATGTGCTTTCTATGAGCGCCACTAACTTGCTCAAAGTGAAGTCTGTCATACGTTCGGTCAGTTTGACGGAAGCACAAGCATTGCTGGAGCAAATACTAATCTTGCCAGATACGCAATCGATCAACCGCACCCTCGAAAGCACGCTTGCACAAGTCGGTTTGAGCCGAATGCTCAAACCAAGCAGCCCCGTCAGCCATTAAATTCAAGCTTAGCATTTTTGAATGCAATGGCGCCCAAGTGAACTATATAAAATTGAGCCGATCCTCTATATGATGCCACCATCATGTCGTTTAGCGACTTTTTATTAGAGTGCATGTTACAACTGACTTAAGGAGTTTTATCGTGCTCACATACCCCAATATTGACCCTGTAGCGTTTACTGTTTTTGAATCTCTCGAACTATTTGGCCGCTCTTTTGGGCCGTTACAGGTGCATTGGTATGGTTTGATGTATCTCTTGGGGTTTGGTGCTTGCTGGGCTTTGGCTATTTATCGCTCCAAGCAGCGTCATTACGTTCCGTATCGCGCACAGATTGATGATTTACTGTTCTATGTCGCAATGGGCGTTGTGGTTGGTGGCCGAGTGGGTTATGTGCTCTTTTATCAGTTCCCAGAGTTTCTTGCAAATCCAGCAATGATTGTTCGTTTACAAGACGGTGGAATGTCTTTTCATGGTGGGTTGCTTGGTGTCATTCTGGCTACATTATTTTATTGTCGAAAAGTGAATCAAAACTTTTTTGACGTGATTGATTTTTTTGCGCCTTTTGTGCCGATTGCGTTAGGTCTTGGCCGGTTAGGGAATTTCATTGGTGGCGAGCTTTATGGTCGCGCAACAGATGTCTCTTGGGCGATGGTTTTCCCGTCTGATCCAGAGCAATTAGCGCGGCACCCCTCGCAGCTTTATCAGATGTTCCTAGAAGGGCTTGTACTGTTTACCATTCTCTTTATGTTCTCGCGAAAACATCGGCCTAGAGCCTCTGTTTGTTCTTTATTTGTGCTGTGTTATGGCGTGATGCGTTTTGTGGTCGAGTTTGTGCGCCAGCCAGATTCTCATATTCAATTTGATCTGTTTGGATGGATGACACGCGGGCAGCTACTGTCTTTACCTATGATTATCATTGGTGCCAGTGTATTTGTGTGGGCAATGAAGCGCGAAAAATATAGCCCGCTTAAACCGACCGACCCACAGTAGTACAGGCTTGCACGGCGTGAATGCTTTTGTTAGCTAGACACTGCAATCATTCAGAAGGCTGCAACAATAGAAATGCTGCGGCGGTAAAAATAAAGAAAGGTAATAACATGAAGCAGTATCTTGAACTGATGCGGCATGTGCGCGACCACGGTGTAGTGAAGTCAGACCGTACCGGAACCGGTACCAAAAGCACTTTTGGCTATCAAATGCGCTTTAACTTAGCGGATGGCTTCCCCCTAGTCACCACCAAGCAGTGCCACCTTAAGTCGATTATTCACGAGTTATTGTGGTTTTTGAAGGGTGATACCAACATCGCTTACCTGAAAGATAACGGCGTTAAAATCTGGGACGAATGGGCCGATGAGCAAGGCAATCTTGGTCCCGTATACGGCGCGCAATGGCGCAGCTGGCCGCGTGCCGATGGCGGCGTTATCGATCAAATTTCAGATGTCATCAAGCAGATCAAGAGTAAGCCAGATTCTAGGCGGCTAATTGTCTCGGCTTGGAACCCCACTTATTTACCTGATGAGAGTAAGCCCCCCTGTGAAAATGCAGCAGAAGGGCTTATGGCTTTGCCGCCTTGCCATACGCTGTTTCAGTTTTATGTACTCGAAGGCAAGCTTTCTTGTCAGCTATACCAGCGTAGCGCCGACATTTTTCTAGGCGTGCCCTTCAATATCGCCTCTTATGCGTTATTGACCATGATGGTTGCGCAAGTATGTGATTTAAAGCTGGGTGAATTTATTCACACCTTAGGAGATGCTCACCTGTATTTGAATCATATGGAGCAGGTTGACTTGCAGCTCAGCCGGCAGCCTCATCCTTTGCCAACAATGCACTTGAATGCGGGTGTTAAAGATATTTTTGCCTTCACCTTTGATGACTTTGAGTTGCAAGACTATACGCATCACCCTCGCATCACCGCGCCGATTGCTGTTTAGTTGACCTCTAATCCCTCCTCTCGCTGTGAATAGTTGATATGTCTAATTCTTCTTTAGGCGCTACACATAAAAATAGCGCCGCTGTAGCCCCTGATTCTGTAAATATTGCTTTAATGGTGGCGATGGCCGAAAACCATTGTATTGGCGTCAATAATGCATTGCCTTGGCATCTGCCTGAGGATCTCAAGCATTTTAAGCGTACAACGCTGGGTAAGCCGGTTGTGATGGGGCGTAAAACCTTTGAGTCAATTGGGCGCCCTTTGCCGGGCCGCGCGAACATTGTGATCTCTCGTAATGCGCAATGGCAGCATGAGGGCGTTATGGTGGCAAAAACACTCGAAGAGGGTTTGGCTCAAGCGGTACAGCAAGCAGCTCATTCGGGTGTGAATGAGGTCGTGATTATTGGTGGCGCGCAAATTTATAATGAGGCACTTGGTGTCGTTGATCGTCTATATATTACGCGTGTTCACACAGAAATAGCGGGTGATGCCTTTTTTCCTGATATGACATGGGAGGAGTGGCAAAAAGAAAAGTCGGAGCACTTTTGTGCGGATGATCACAACCCTTACAATTACAGCTTTGAAGTTTGGGCTCGACCATAGCGTTGAAATAGAGGCGTGTTAGCGAAAGGTGCTACTTGCTGGTGCATTAAGCTTCCCCTCTGTGTTACCCATCTGTTACCTGGGAGTCCTTTTTGTTACTTTGGGTGATGTGGTGAAGAAGCTATGCCGAGCAGGCTATAAATCCGTTGAACATAGTGAAGACCTGCTTTTACAATGGCTGGCGTCTAAACAGTTATCAAATTGGTAACATGACAGAATTCTGTCACGATACGTTTGCTGGTTTACATTCGGCAAACACTTATAAGTTGCAATATTTACACACAATGCATGCGCCCGATTGGGGGGAATAATGAAAAAGCAGCGAATGAAGACTGTAGCCTTGTCTGCAGTGATTTCAGCCGGAGCGCTTCTAGCCGGCACCGCACAAGCAGATCAGACTCTAAATAGTATATTGTCAGTAGGGCAGCAGAAGGTTGATGCAGCTCGTGCTTCACAAGTTCGTATCAACAAGCTTCAAGATCAAGCAAGCGAACTGATTACTAAATTTAGAACGGTTAATAAGCAGATTGATGGTTTACGTGTTTACAACGCGCAAATGGACAAGCAGTTGAATGCACAAAACGCTGCATTGGCTGAGCTGAATGACGCTATTGCAAATGTAACCGTTATCCAGCGTGAAATCCCACCCCTCATTATTCGTATGCTCGATGGCATGGAGCAGTTCATTAAATTGGATGCACCGTACAAACAAGAGCTTCGTTTAGAGCGCGTTGAATCTCAGCGTGCCAATCTTGATAGCGCAAAAATAACCGTGGCAGAAAAATTCCGCCAAGTTGTTGAGCTATACAACATCGAAGCAGAATATGCTCGCAAAGTCGATAGCTACCCTGCAACTATTAATGTTGAAGGGCAAGATCGTGACGTGCAGATATTGGCTGTAGGCCGTGTAGCACTTATGTTCCAGAATGCTGATCGTACTTTAACCGGCGCCTGGGATCGCAGTGCGAAAAAATGGACTGTTTTACCTGCTGGTGAATACTCAGAAACAGTTTACAACGGTATTCGTATGGCTCAGAAGAAGGTATCTAACGGTATTTTGACCTTGCCTGTTAATGCTCCGGAGGTTGCACGATAATGAAATCGCTTTATAAAAACATTATGGCCACCGTTATGGGTGGTGCTCTTTGTGTGATGAGCACAGCTTCTTTTGCCCAGGCTGACCAAGCGGCATCGCTTGATCAGCTTTTGCAGATGATGAAAAGCAGCAAAATCTCTGAAAGCCGCGATCATAAAAAGCGCGAGTCAGAGTTTTTACAGCAAAAAAATAAGCGTGCTAGTTTACTGGCTAAAGCTGAAGCAACACGCAAAGCTGAAGAAACGCGTTCAACACAGTTAGAGACTCAATACGCTGAGCAAGATCTTGAAATCAAAGCAAAGCGCGAGCAGCTTGATGAAAGCTTGGGTGCATTGAAAGAGTTATTTGGTCATCTTAGCTCCGCAGCCGATGACTACCGTAATAACATTTCTAACTCGCTTGTGAGCGTTCAGTATCCAGGTCGTGAAAAGTTTGCACTTGATCTGATCGAAAAAATGAACAGCGAAACGAAGCTACCAACGGTTGCTGAAATCGAAAAGCTGTTCTACGAGATCCAACGTGAGACTGTTGAAGCCGGTAAAACGGTTAAGTTTAATGCACAAGTTGCCGATGCGACTGGTTCTGCTGTACAGCGTGAAATCGTACGTTTAGGTAACTACGGTGTGGTTTCTGATGGCGAATACCTTTTCTTCGAAGAAGGTAGCGTTGTTGTTCCACCTCGTCAGCCATCTAAATTAGCCGATGCCAGTGCTGTTCAAGCAGCATCAAGCGGTTTAGTGGCGGCATCAGTTGACCCAACTTTACCTCTTGGTGGTCAGATCATGCAGATCACTATCGATCGCCCTGATCTTAAGCAACGCATCAAGCAAGGCGGTCTAGTTGGTTACATCATCTTATTTGGTCTGGGTGGCTTAGGTTTACTGCTTAGCTTGATCAAACTGATTACCTTAACCGTTACCGGTGCAGGCGTAAAAAGCCAGCTTAAGTCTGATTCTGCGAAAACAAGCAACCCTCTGGGCCGCGTGTTGAAAGTGGCTGAAGATAACCCGAACTCTGACGGCGAATCACTAGAGCTGAAATTAGAAGAAGCCGTTCTTAAAGAGCGTCCTAAGATCGAAAGCTTGTTGAGCATGATCAAAATCATCTCAATGGTTGCACCGCTCATGGGTCTACTCGGTACAGTGACCGGTATGATTCAAACCTTCCAGGCAATTACTGACTTTGGTGCCGGTGATCCTAAGCTCATGGCTGGTGGTATTTCTGCTGCGTTGGTGACTACTGTTCTGGGTCTTGTCGTTGCAATTCCGACCGTTTTCTTCCACACCATATTGAGTGGAAAAGCGAAAGGTATTATGCATGTTCTTGATGAGCAAAGTGCCGGCATTATTGCTGATAAAGCTGAGCGCTAATTTAAGGTTGCCACAATGAATGAATTACTAGGTGCATTAAATACTGTTGAGGCCTTCGTTGAATCGGGAGGCCCCATCTTGTTAGTGATTGCAATAGTAACTTGCCTCATGTGGACGTTAATCTTCGAGCGCTTATGGTTTTACAAAGCTACTTTAGGTAAAACGGTAAACAACACTGTAAAAGAATGGGATGCGCGCTCTGAGCGAAAGTCGTGGAGCGCACATCAAATTCGTACAGCAATGATTTCGCGTGTTACTGAGCAAATTCGCAGTAAGCTCGACATCATTGGTACGTTGGTCGCTCTGTGTCCATTATTCGGTCTTTTAGGGACCGTTGTGGGCATGATCGAGGTATTTAACGTTCTTGCAACCACAGGTGGTGCCGATGCTAAATCTATGGCCGGTGGTGTGAAGCAAGCAACTATTCCAACAATGGCCGGCATGGTTGCCGCTATCTCGGGTGTATTTGGCAGCACAATTGTGAACCAGATTGCTAACCGTGAAAGCCAATTGTTAGAAGATCATATGACTATGGATCACTAAGCACCCGCTATGTGTATCCATCGTGCTACTGCCTAAGACATACCTCCAAAACAGTTTGTGGGTATGCATTTACAGCATTTGATAAGTCCTCTTTCAAATGCTGTAAATCATAATGCAGGTAGCACCTCTTAAGTGAACGATAAACGTAATTGAACTACGCAAAAGTAGTCACAGAGAAATAGCCATGAGCAGAAAGAATGTAGCTGCAGATGATGAAGCCGGTGCTATTGACTTAACACCAATGCTCGACGTGGTTTTTATCATGTTGATTTTCTTTATCGTGACGGCAACTTTTATCAAAGAGCCTGGTGTTGAAGTTGAGCGTACAGATGCCACAACAGCACTGTTAAAGCCTTCTAAAATTCTCATTGCTATTGATGCAGACGATAAGGTCTGGATCGATAAGAATGAAATCAATGAAGCACTCATAGAAGATCAGATCGAACTCTTGATTGCAGAGAACCCCAAAAGTCCTGTTGTTATTCAAGCCGATAACAAAGCATCAATTAAGCAGCTCAACCTTGTCGCCCAAAAGGCGCGTGCAGTGGGTGTAGTTGATATTTCGATTGCAACAGAACAATAAAATAAGGACCAAAGCCCATGAGTATGGTTAGATTCGTATTTGCAGGCGCTCTGGCAGCGATTGTTACTGCAGCATTGGTCTTATTGATGCATGTTCTCATACAGACCAATATCAAAGCGCCCGAAGAAGGTAAAAGATACAAAGTCCCTGACATTGTCATGCCTGAGCGTGAGATCGTGACAGAGTTTGATACCAGTAAACCTGATCGTCCAGAAGATGTGGCTGAGCCACCACCAGAGTTACCTGATATTGAGTT
>CALIUX010000147.1 GCA_938048505.1 uncultured Pseudomonadales bacterium | reverse complement strand
TATTTTTACGGATGGCGTGAATGAAGCAAAAAATCAGCAAGCAGAAGAATTTGGTTTAGAGGCCCTTGAAAAAATCTTTTTACAAGATGGGCATCCTATTGATTCGGTTATTCAGGCTGTTCGCGAGTTTACGCGCGGAGTTGAGCAAGATGATGACCTTTCAATTGCTGAGGTTTTATGTGAGGAGATTGTTCATTATGACCTAGATGGTCAGCGTATAGATATCAGTGAAAGCTATATCCAGGCCAAAAGCTTTCCTTGGCGTTTAGATATGGTTTTGCAGGCCGGCGACTTACGTGCAACAGATTTAGTGCATCAGGTGAGCCAGTTTCTTGGAACGATTCAGGGTGTTGAGCCCCATCGCGATAAGATTTTTACTATTATTAGCGAGCTGTATTCTAATGCACTTGAACACGGTGTTTTGAAGCTTTCATCCAACTTGAAGTCTACACCTGATGGCTTTGATGAATATTATCGCTTGCGCAGGAAGCGGCTTAGTGAGTTATCACAAGAAAGTATTCGTGTGACCTTGCAGTATTTTCAAAGGAATGATGATGCGCCAAAAGGTTCTACTCAATTGGGCCAGCTTAAAATAGTGATAACCGATAGCGGCGATGGGTTTGATTATGCTGCACACAAAACGCAGCATAATAACAATGAGCGCTATGGGCGAGGGCTATCGCTTCTTGAAAGCTTTTGTGAATCGTTGGTATACAGTGATGGCGGTCGAACAGCTACCGCCATTTATACTCTTAATCCAATGCATTTTTCGCGGCTTAATTTAACTTCATGAAAATGATTTTAAATAAAAGGGAACCGAATAGTACGCTGCTGTTATCTAAATGCTATTGCGTAAATATTCTTTATTGAAAAACGGCTCTTTGGCTTTTTATACTGCAACCATGCGAATAGCTGTCGCATACTTCTAATAATAAATAAAGCGTTGTGGGGTGTCTTTTAAAGAGCTCAGTGACATTCTTCATGCTGCTTTTATGGCGGCTAGCCGAGCATTGGACGCCGTCATATGCTGAAGAAAAGCCATGATTTTCACTTTTATAATTACAATACATAAAACCTTGACGATCACAGACTTCATTTGGCCCACAGTAAGCCCCTTCCAATTCTATAGCGCCCACTAATGTATCGTAATCATTGATATAAAGTGTTGCGTGATAATCATCATGTGTATTGGTATCCCAAAATACTTCAAAGTACCCGTTGTCATAAAATGGATCGATTTTGAGTTTTTCATAATGCTGGTCACGAGTACTGTGCCCTTGTGCATCAACGACTTCTAATGAAGTGATACGCGTTGAATAGTCAGTGCTATGAATATGCGCTTCATCACATGCACTTAATAAGAAGCCTATAACAATAAGAAAAATACAATTACGTATAGTCGCGAGCGGAATCTGATTCATTGGCAACACCTCATTCAATAATACTTATTAATTTATCGCGGCATATTATTTTTATTTGCATGCGATATTTATGGGTATGGTCTACATAACCGATAATGAAAGTATGATTTTGATTATAAAAAGGTGAAGGTTAATGTTGGGTGAATTGCTTGCTTTTGATCGCTTGATTTAAGCAGTATCAAATTTAAACAGTAACGGATTTCATCGATATCGGGTAGAAACTAGCACCTCGACTAAAGCTATCACCTTGCTTAAATAGCCTTAATCAAGGTGATAGAAGTGAATAGTCTATTCATACTGCATTCATTTTTTCAATGCAGTGATTAATCCTTTATGCGTTTAATTTTTTATCTAAAGGTCTTGCAGTGCTTTGGCTGCATCTTTTGCAAAGTACGTTAATATTCCATTTGCACCGGCGCGCTTGATGCATAGTAGTGATTCAAGCATGACTTCAGGCCCTAAAAAGCCTTTTTCAATGGCGACTTTATGCATAGCGTATTCGCCACTGACTTGATAAACAAATGTGGGTGCACCAAAAGATTCTTTCACGCGGCGAACAATATCCAAATACGGCATGCCAGGCTTAACAATTACCATGTCAGCCCCTTCTTGTAAATCTAATGCAATTTCATGTAGTGCTTCATCGGAATTGGCCGGGTCCATCTGGTAAGTGAATTTATTACCCTTGCCGAGATTACCTGCTGAACCCACAGCATCACGGAACGGACCATAATAGCTCGACGCATACTTTGCTGAGTAAGCCATAATTTGTGTGTTGATAAAGTTTTTACTATCAAGTGACTGACGTATAGCGCCAACACGGCCATCCATCATATCGGAAGGTGCGATAATATCGGCGCCCGCCGCAGCACATACAACTGCTTGCTTTTGTAATGCTTCAACCGTGATGTCGTTGAGAACATAACCTTCATCATTGATGATGCCGTCTTGCCCATGTGTTGTATAAGGGTCTAGCGCACCATCACAAATAATACCCATTTCAGGGTATTGTGCTTTGATGCGTTGCACGGCGCGTGATACTAACCCTTGATCGTCAAAGGCTGCACGCCCATCGAGTGTTTTGATGTCGTCCCCCACTTTTGGGAAGAGGGCAATAGCTGGCACGCCGAGAGCAATAAGCTCTTCTACTTCGCGCTCGAGCTCATCGATAGTCATGCGAAAGATGCCAGGCATAGAGTGAATGGCTTCGCGTTTGTTTTTTCCCTCAATAATAAAAACAGGAAAAATAAAATCATTGGCTGAAATTTCATTCTCGCGAATTAAGCGCCGAGAGAAATCACTGAATCGGTTACGCCGCATGCGACTATTGGGAAACGTACGTGCAACGGGTGAAGTGTTCTGCATAAAATATCACCTAAAGGGTCATTTTTAAGGGTGAGTTTTCTGAAGTGAAAGAGCACGTTTTATTATCTGACCTTTTTGTTCAAGCCTGATATTCAATTTTATATTGATCTTTTTATAGCGCATTTTTCTTCAGTGGTTTTATTACATAATTCTATTCAAGGTTTGAGTATGTTATTTGTCTTGTCTGTTGAGATACGTTGGCTGTGTAAAAAGAGCATGTGCAGGTGTTAATTGATAAAGTGCATCTGCTGCCAGCAGTACAGCTCCAGCAGTCCAACTGGTTTTATCTTCTGGCCAGATTGCTTTATCACGAAAGACATATCCTGTCACAAAGCCCCCATCATCTTGCTGCCACTGTGCCAGTGTCTGAAAGAGCTTTTCTGCTCGTGCGTTATCATTTGCGGCAACTAATGCCATCACAAGTTCACTGGTTTCGGCCATCGTAACCCAAGGTTCATCGGTAACGCATCGGCAGCCTAATTTGGGCTCAACGAATTCTTGCCAGCGCTTATCAATGCGTGCTTTGGCATCATCAGCGCTGTAAAGCCCTGCTAGTATGGGGTAGTACCAATCCATCGCAAAACGCGCTTTACTTTCCCATGTGCGATCAAAGCGTTCTGGCTTATGTTTCACGGCATCACAAAGCTGCTTCCAGGCTTTTTTCCACGGTTGGCAGTCTTTTTTAAGTTTTTGGCTGATGTTGATGCCGCATTCAATGGAGCGCGCAATCGAAGCGCAAGCCGTCAGGAGTGCGTCAGGTTCTGGCTGATTGTTGCGGTTAACTGCCCAACTGATTTCGCCAGTAGGCTGCTGAAAACGCAAAACAAAATTAAGTGCTTTTTGAACGACGGGGTAAAGGGCTGTTAAAAAGCTTTCATTCTGTGTGACTTGATAATGCAGCCAAACGCCTGTTGCAATATAAGCAATAAAGTTGGTTTCTTTGAGTTCGCTAGGTGATTCGCAAAAGTAAGCAGATTGCCAGCTGCCGTCATCACATTGTTGAGCCGCTAACCATGTGTAGGCATGTTCTGCTTCATCATAAAAGCCCGTTACGCTCAACCCCATTGCGGCTTCAACATGATCCCAAGGGTCCAGCTTATCATTTTGATTCCAGAGAATCGCGCCATCTGGCTGTTGCAAACTGCGTATATAGTGCGCCGTTTTATCAAGATTCAATTCGTTGTATTTTGAATGCAATGGAGATCCTAAGTAGCCAATCGGCTCACAGATATATCAGCTTTTTGGCTGGTCGTTTATAGGGCGTTTTTCAAGTTGGTTGCGTTAGAAGGTGAGGGCGGTTGCCTTTTTGTAAAGTGCCAAACAACGCTTTTTCCCATTACTGGGTTGAGTATTTTTTCGAGGGTTTGCGTTAACCATGGCTTTTGCATGAGATCCCACACCAGTAGCTTGTGGTAAATTTTGCATGGCCAAGCTGTTTCTCCCCAGCGCCAAAATAAACAGCGCAACCACCAATAGGGTGAATGCAAAGCGTGGGCATAGTAGTGAGCTGTCTGCTCAAACCCGTACTCCCGTATATTATTGCGCAGTGCGCGAGCGGAAAAAATACGAATATGCCCCCCTTCAACTTGGTGGTAACCCTTGCTAAGCATCCAGCATATTCTTTCTGGCCATGCTCGCGGAACACTGATGCCGAGTGTACCGCCGGGTTTAAGAACGCGGGTTATTTCGGCCAGTATAGCGGCATAATTTGGCACATGTTCTAGCACCTCAGAGCAGATGATGGCATCGACACTGTTATCGGCAAGGGGTAACTGCATGCCGTTTGCACAGCTGTAGCCCGTTTGGCAATTGTGTTGTATGGCGTCAAAAAAATCATCGCCTTTTTGTTGAGCTGTTTTGACATCATTGTAATTAATATCCATGCCAATGACATGTAGATGCGGAAACTGCCAAGCTGCTGCATGAACATGCCTGCCCTCTCCGCACCCTAAATCGAGTAGTATCGGTGGTTGGCTTGTTTCTTCGTTTATCGTATTGGGTGGCTGCT
>CALIUX010000146.1 GCA_938048505.1 uncultured Pseudomonadales bacterium | reverse complement strand
ACTTTCATCATGGGAAACAGCGCCAACCGCCCTCTTTTAAAAGAAATGGCCAGTATTTCAAAAGGGTTTGCTATGTCTATCTCTAATGCAGATGATATTGTTGGCCAACTATTGCTGGCAACTAGCAAACTCACACATCAGGCTTTTCGTGATATTTCACTCGATATCAATGGTATAAAAGTGAAAGATATTACACCGCAAGATATTAATAGCCTATACCAAGGAGAACAACTCACCGTATTCGGTCACTATTGGGGAAGCGGTAATGCCAAAGTCACGTTGACAGCAATGGTTGGCAATCAAAAAAAGACATACCAAACCGTTGTTAACTTTCCAAAAGAAGACATAAGAAATCCAGAAATTGAACGCTTATGGGCTTTTGGTGCAATTGAAAATCTTAAATTAAAAAGCGATTACCTTGGCGAAGATAAGGATATTGAACAGGCGATTACTGATATTGCAACCGAATTTGGGCTTGTCACAGACTATACCTCTATGCTGGTTGTTGAGGAATCTGTTTTTCAAGCAATGAATATTGACCGCCAAAATAAACGCCGTGTAGAAACCGAGCACACAGCGCGCGCTGCACGCAAAAACACTAAAACCCAAAACAATCAAGCCGATATTGAGCAGCCAATGTTCAATTCTCCTAGACCAACAACAGGCAGTGGCGGCGGTGGAGCATTCAACCCTTTATACCTATTCGGATTACTGACACTACTAATATTTGGAAAATCAATTCAATTTAAAAAAGCACGCATCCAACTCGCAAGTGCAAATCATAAGTGAAGAATAATATTAAGAGACAAATATTAAGAGACAAAAATTGAGTAAGCAAAGAGTTAAAAAATTAGCTCAACTCTAGTGCCAGACCCCGGCTGTGATTGAATACGTATTTGCCCTCCATGAGCATGCATAATTTGGCGTGTTAACGCCATGCCAATGCCTGTACCCTGTTTTTTTGTTGTAAAAAAAGGCACGAAGACTTGATTCAATACTTCATTAGGAATACCACAGCCGGTATCTTCGATTGTTATAACAACCTCCCCCAGCCTCTGATCAGCATGCAATGTAATGTTCTTTATATGCTGATCCTGAAAAGCATCAATAGCATTTTTAATAATATTAATGAGCACTTGTTCTAATTGCTGTTGATCTGCGTGAATTTTCAATGAGCTAGGGTGACATATCGAATCTATCTGAATGCCATTTGACTTACATAAACCTTGATGCAATAAAACTTGCTCATCTAACAAGGCTTTCACAGAAAATAAACTTCGATCAGGGTGAGGGATCAAACTAAGTTTTCTATAACCTTGTACAAAAGACATCATACCCTCGCCTCTATGCGCAATAATACTTACGACTTCAGATAAATCATTAATCTCATCTTGCAGTACTTCTTTTGGCAATGCCAATAGTTCATCTTGTTGCAAAATGTCTTTGCCTGTATTCGCTAGCGAGACAATTGGTGTAATTGAATTCATGACCTCATGTGTTAAAACACCAATTAAATTACGCCATGCAGCATATTCAGCTTCGATCAGCTCACGACCAATGTTTTCGATAGTGATAAGGGTCTGCGCTTTACCTTCTAGAATGGCCTTTGCGCTAGACATCATCCAACTCTGCTCAATACCATTTTTATTGGCTTTGAAAATACTACGCATTTCAGAATCCAAGTCTTTAAGCCTGCGACTAAAATTAGGGTAAAACGCATCTAGATCCAAAATGGTATTGGGTGATACCACGCCCAATAATTTTTCTGCAGCAGGATTATATAAGCTTAACCGCCCTCTACTATCAAACGCCATAATCGCAACGGGTGCTTGCCGGATTAATGCAAGCAGAAACGTATTTTCTGATCGATCTTTGACGCGAGAATAGCGGATATTTTCAATAAGAGCATTCCACTCTTTTTCAAAGTCAGCCCCCATATAGCTGCCCTTTACTGCATGAGAAAAGTCATGATTGTTAGCAGCATGAAAGAGTTTTTTTATACTGCGAGGAATTCTTTCAACATAGGCAATATATTGCACTACTAAAAAAGTAGCTAAAACCAATAGTAACATCACGACAAATGGATATTCACCCATCATCATAAAATTAAAAACAACACCAAAGAGACTACCTAAAATGATGATTTGTAATAGTAATAACGCACGAAAACGGAAATTTTTCATAGCTGGTATTTTTTAATACGGCGATATAAAGATGTTCGAGTAATCCCTAACTCCTGAGCGGCATGGCTAATATTGCCTCCATATTTTTTTAATGCATGCTCAATCGTTATTTTTTCTATCCGCTCTAAATTACAATCATCAAAAATTTCATTACGACTAAAGTCCTGCTGCACTGCTTTGGGGTTGAATCGAGAAGAAGCATCAGAAATCAGAAAATCACTTTCCGTTAATACTTCAGAATCACTCAAAATCAGTGCCCGCTCTACAGAGTGGCTTAATTCCCTTACATTCCCAGGCCACTCATATTTGCATAATTGCTGAAGTGCTGTTTTATCAATTTCTTTAGAAGGCAGGTTATGTTGTTTTGAATGTCGTGTAATGAAAAAATCTAAAAGGAGAGGAACGTCTAGCATCCTCTCTCTTAACGGGGGTAAAGATAGCTGAACCGTATTGATACGATAAAAAAGATCAGGACGAAACAGACCCTCATTAACTGACGCATGAAGCGATGAATTCGTTGCGCAAATAAGCCTGACATTGACAGGGATAGGTCTATCGGCCCCTAAAGGCGTCACTTCTCGCTGTTCAAGTACACGTAAAAGTTTTGCTTGTAAAGGCAAAGAAAGATTGCCAATTTCATCTAAAAACAATGTACCGCCTTCTGCTGCCTGAAATCGCCCTACTCGGCTGGCTTGCGCATCAGTGAAAGCGCCTTTTTTGTGGCCAAATAATTCACTCTCAAAAAGCGTTTCGGGTATTGCTCCTAAATCAACACTAATTAAAGGCTTTTTACTACGAAGGCTTAAACGATGTAATTCGTTTGCAATGACCTCCTTACCTGTACCATTTTCACCTAGAATCAAAACATTCACATCACTTGCAGCCGCTTTTTGTGTTAAACGCAGGAGCTTTAACATGGACTGATCTTTTGCAATGATGTGGCTATTGTCATGTGAAAAATCTTGCGAGCTATCAAAAAAGTCTTTCGGTAGCGGCTCAGTAAGGGGCTGGCGCTCTTTAGATTGACGTCTTTGATGAAGAGGAATAGCCGCATTGAGTGTTGCGAGTAATTTATCATTCTGCCAGGGCTTCAGCACAAAATCCGCTGCACCTAATTTAATTGCGCTCACAGATGTTTCAATATTGCCATAGGCTGTCATTAACACTACTGCAGCTTGCTCATCCTTCTTAAGAATATACTGCAGCCATTTCAAACCCTCCTCTCCGTCATTGACACCCAGTGCAAAATTCATATCAAGCAAAAAAATATTAATCTTTTCACTTTCCATTGCATCAGCCATTGTCTGAGGATTGTTAAAGCATAAAACACGCTCAAAATGACGCTTTAAGAGTAATTCTGCAGCAGTAAGAATATCGTCATCATCATCAATGATTGCAATGCATGCTTTAGTTTTTGCCATTTGGACCTCTTGATCTAGCTCAAATTGTATTCTGCGTATAGCCTATTGTATTGATTATATAGTAGCAGCCACACGGTTCTGATAGTCATTATGGCTTGTTGGTCATCGTATATATTTACGCAGTTTTTACGAGTTTAACGCAGCTGTTCGCTAGCGCACACTAACTGTTTCACCAGCGTACACCCCACATCAAAAAAATCCATAAGCAACTGATATTTAAGTATTTTTTAGTTGGCACAAGAATCGCAAATAGTCTTAGCAAGATATTGAAAAAAGCCAACAATACAACCTAACAAAACCTGACCCAATAGCAAACATACGTCAGCTAGAGCATGAAATGCTATAAAGGCCACTATGGATAAACCTATCACAGTCCACACAAAACGTTACACGAAATGGGTAGTGATTATCATAGCGCTTATTGCTTTAGCGGCTATAGCAATGAGCCACCAAGAAAGTATCGGTGCTTATAAAATTGACAAAAAACGCCTGCAGCTGAGTACTGCTCGCAAAACAATATTTAAAGATAGTTTATCGATGAGGAGGTATGTCGAACCCTTCAAAAGCATCTATCTCGATGCGGTTGAAGGGGGGCGGGTTGAAAAAGTGTTTATAGAGGAAGGCGATATTGTCGAAGAGGGCCAGCTTTTAATCGAGCTCAGCAATACCGCCTTGCAACTTGACACAATATCCAGGGAAGCACAAGTTAATGAACAGCTAAATGACTTACGCAACACTAAGCTGGCCATTGAACAGAATCGCCTTAAGCTCAAACGTGATCTAGCAGAAATAGACTACGAAATAACAAGACTAAAAAATCGAGTCACTCGATTGAAAAAGGTATCGAAATACGTCACTACAGAAGTACTTGATAATTTAAAAAACGAACTCCACTATGCTCAAAAGCGGCGTTCATTGATTTCAGAGAGTCAAAAAATAGAAGAAAAGATGCGATCCACGCAGGTCAAGCAGCTGAAGACAAATGTAGAACAACAAGAAAAAAACCTAAAAATTGCGCAAAAAAATTTAGAGCAACTAATGATTCGAGCACCCAAAAAAGGAAGAATAAGCGGACTTAATGCTGAATTGGGTGAGAGTAAAGCCAGAGGAGAGAGGCTAGGTAAAATAGACGATACCCAAAAATATAAACTGACAGGCAACCTAGGTGAGCATTATTTAAGAAAAGTTTACACTGGGCAAGAAGCTGAAACAACTATTGACAATAAAAACTATATTTTAACAATCAACAAGATATATCCAGAAGTTAAAAACAATGCTTTTGAAGTAGATTTGCATTTTTCAGGTGCTTTCCCTAAAAACATCAGAAGAGGCCAATCTTTAAATATTCGCATTAATCTAAATAAGCCTGAAATAGTTATTCTAATAGATAATGGTCGATTTTTTTCACACACAAACATGAGTTTCGCCTTTGTTTTAGACAAAAAAAAACAAACTGCTTACAAACGAAATGTGAAATTTGGCAGACAGACACCTGATCATATTGAAGTCATATCTGGAATTGAAGAAGGCGAAACTATAATCGTATCTGATTACGAATATTATACAGATGAAAACACTATTTATATTGAGTAGTAAAGATGATAAGACTAGAAAATATCAACAAAGTATACCGAACAGAAACTATGGAAACATCTGCACTCAGTGATATTAACCTCCATATAGAAAAAGGAGAGTTTATTGCAATAATGGGGCCTTCAGGGTGTGGTAAATCAACGCTACTGAATACATTAGGGATGCTAGACAATCCATCTTCCGGTTCTTATCTGTTTAAAAATCAAGATATAAGCCAGTATTCAGAAAGGAAACTCTCTAAAATAAGAAAAGAAAATATTGGCTTTATCTTTCAAAGTTTTAATTTAATTGATGACCTAAGCATAGAAGAAAATATTGAGCTTCCATTACTCTATCAAGGTTTACGAACAAAAGAGAGAAAAAAACGCACCGAAGAAGTAATGGCTAAAATGTCAATCAATCACCGTTCAGCACATATGCCTCAACAATTGAGTGGGGGGCAGCAGCAACGTGTAGCGGTTGCCAGAGCTATAGCAACAAATCCGAGCCTATTACTGGCTGACGAACCCACAGGTAATTTAGACTCTAAACATGGTGACGAAGTAATGGACTTACTTAAGCAACTTAATGAGTCCGGCACCACTATTCTGATGGTAACGCATAGCCAGTATCATGCCGAATATGCAAATAGAATCATTCATCTTTTTGATGGGCAACTTGCTAGTGAAGATTACATGCGCAAAAAAGAATCGACTAAAGCACTACATACTAAAAAAAGCATTAATGATTCAGTCAAGAAAAATGAGGCATAAGAAAAATTATGCTTTCCAACCATTTAAAAATAGCACTAAGAAAACTTTATAGTGATGCACTTTACAGCATCATTAATATTGCGGGGCTCGCAATTGGCTTAGCAGTATGCTTATTAATTATCAGCTTTGTCCTATTCGAAAATAGCTACGACGAACAACTTACAAGCGCAGACCGTACATATCGGGTACACCGCCACTATGCAGATGAAGATATGCACTTAGCAGCTATAGCTGCGCCTTTTATGCCGCTTCTTGAAAGTCGGATAGAGGCAATAGAAGCAATTGGATACCTCGGTATGCTTGCTAGCATACCACTCAGCTATAACGACTATCATACGCAGGCAACCGATATTTTGCTGGCCGATAGTAGTGTTTTTTCAGTTTTACCTTTTAAATTCATACTAGGTAAACCTGATAACTCATTAGATAAATTTAATACAGCAGTCTTAACAGAAAGTGCTGCAAAGCAATTTTTTGGAGAAAAAAACCCTTTAGGCCAATATTTGATGGCATATGAAAATCAACCAATTGAAATAACAGGCGTTATCGAAGACCTCCCTCACAATACACATTTGCATTTCAGCATGCTTCTCTCTCTTGAAAACATGAGAAGGTATGCGCCACATGACTTTGTTAATTGGGATTTTAATAATTTTTATACTTATGTCCGATTAAAAGAAGGAGCAGTCCCTAAGGAAATAGAACAAAAGCTTTCTTCGTTGCTAGATGAACTCGAAGAGGATATCACTCAAGATCAGTCACTCACTTTGTTGCCTATAAAAGATATCCACCTGCATTCACAAAAAATGTATGAAATGAAAAAAAATGGTAGCTTCATCTTAACAATTAGCTTCTCGATCATCGCGGCTATCATATTACTTATTGCATGCATTAATTTTATGAATTTGAGCACCGCTCAAGCGAGTCATAGAGCAAAAGAAGTAGGCATTCGGAAAACAATTGGGGCAAGCAAAGGGCAACTCATTGCTCAATTTTTAATCGAAAGCATACTCATTACATTCATCGCTATGCTATTTGCATTGGCCATCGTTGAGCTAAGCTTACCTATATTTTCAGAGTTCATAAACAAGCCGCTCAGCATTGACTTTCTCTATTCACCCCTCTCCTTAATTGCTATTGGCCTATGTGTGACTGGCGTTGGTATGTTCGCTGGCAGCTACCCGGCATTTTATCTCTCATCATTTCGCCCAGACAATGCTTTAAAATCGAAAAAAAGCCACAGAATCAGCGCTTTAAATTTTCGAAAAGTATTAGTTATTCTTCAGTTTGCTCTTTCTAGCGGGTTAATTATTGCCACAATGGTCATTGTTAAACAAACTGAATTTGCGAGAAATCAAGATCCAGGATATGAAAAAGAAAATACTGTTATTGTCCCAATGAGTTATTCATCTAACTACAAAAACCGTAATGATATGTATTATTTTTTTAGAAAACGATTACTTGAAAATGAAAATATTATTTCTGTTGCAGGCGCGCAACAACTCCCCACAACGACGCTTCGTGATATTTGGTCTTATGTGCCAGAAGATAAAACCATTGCATCAGACAATATGGTGACACTGCCAACATTGAATTCCACCTACCATTTTTTTGAACATTACAAAGTGCCGCTACTTGCAGGGAGGTATTTCTCTGAAGAACTAGGCGACCAATATGTACAAGTTCCTAGCAAAGAAAATCCCATAGGATCTGGTGTTGCAATACTTAGTGAGTCCGCAGCAGAAGCCTTAGGCTATACGGCAAAAGAGGCAGTTAATAAAATTATTAAGATTCCCTTTCCTCCCGGATCAACAAACTACCATGTGGTTGGTGTAGTTAAAGATATACAATTTGGCTCATTAAAAGATGAAGAAACGCCGCAGGTATATCATCTCGTCAAAAATGAGGAGCGATTCATCAGCATTCGCTTTAAAAAGGGAACTGAACCTGAAAGCATGAAGCATATAGAAACCATATGGTCAGAAACCGTTACAGGCCGCCCTCTTAAAGCATTTTATTTAGACGAAACATACCAATCTCTTTATCAACCAGAAGACAAACAATCGCAAGTCTTCATGTTTTTTTCAATAATTGCCATCATCATTGCCTGCATGGGTTTGTTTGGCCTTGCTGCTTTCACTGCTGACAAAAGGAAAAAGGAAATTGGTATTCGAAAAACATTAGGCGCCAGTGTGAGCAATATTGTTTTTCTTTTAACACGAGAATTCACTTTATTAGTGATCGTAGCCAATGCTATAGCTTGGCCGGTCACATACTGGCTTATGCAAGATTGGCTCAACCAATTCAATAAAAGCATTGAATTAAATCCCTTTATATTTATTAGTTCTGGCGCAATTGCATTACTGATAGCTTGGTTCACTGTCGCAGGTCACGCCATAAATAGCGGTCTCATGCGCCCAGTAAACAGCCTTCGAAATCATTAAAACTTCTTCATTTTATTCCAAAAAATGAATTATAAAATATGGATAAAATCATGAAAATAAAAAATAATATTGGAATTATTATTGGCTTCATTTTTCTTATCGGCTGCCAAACAATCTACTCACCCACACCTCAAAAAATCAACGATGACATTATTATTGAAGATTTCGAAAAAATTAATATAAACACATCTATCACAGTACATAATGGATCGATGAAATTAATCAATAACAATCATTTAGGCATTCAAAATAAAGCACTCGAAATCAATATTAATACAGGAAGAAATCCCTCCTCCAGCTTAACAATAAAACCGAAAAAACCTTGGGATTGGAGCATATTTAAAGACTTTCATCTAGCATTTGATGTCAAGAACACTGGAACAGAAAGTGTTCAAATCAATCTTGACATTCAAGATCAAAATGGTGACTCTTATTCACGTGCATTTATTGCAGCAACGCATGAACAAAATACATGGTATGCAAAAATGGATGGTCATGACCAATTTGACCCTCTTAATGCGAGAAAAAACGAATTCAACTTTTCATCTGGCTTTCGAAGCAACCCCCCAACATGGGAAAGTCAAGATAAACAAGTTTTTTCATTGTGGGGAAAGAAGCGTTTAGATTTGAGGGGTATTCACAGCATTCAATTTAGCGTATCCGGTGCAACCAGTGATCGTACATTTATTCTTGATAACATTCGGCTACGCCCCAACCCCGAGATGAATCCACACTTTATCACTGGCCTACTTGATCAATATGGCCAAAATACACGTATCAATTACCCAGGCAAGGTTCATAGCAATAAAGACCTTATCAATAGACGCAACACCGAATTGGCCAACCTAAAAAGCGCCACTCAACCCAGCCGCTCCCAATTTAGCGGCTGGAAAGATGGGCCTCGGCTTAGGGCAACAGGTTATTTTCGAACACAAAAGATTGACGGTAAATGGTGGTTAGTGGACCCAGAAGGTTATCTTTACCTCTCCACGGGTATTGATATATTACGCTTATCAAACTCATCTACCCTGACAGGCTATGATTTTGATCAGAAATATATTCCCAAGCGAGATGAGACATTACTTATTTCTGAAGATGATCAACCCTTAAATAGAATAACTGATAACGCCCTGCCTTCTCGGCACCTAGCCTCTCCTGCCAGAGAACGAATATTTACATGGCTGCCAGAATATAATGAACCACTTGGCAAACATTATGGCTACAGGCGCGAAACACAAAGCGGGCCACTCAAGCACGGCGAAACATTTAGCTTTTACAGCGCCAACCTGGAACGTAAATATAGCGATGACTCTAAAAAGCCGTATCTAGACACATGGCGTGAGGTAACAATTGACCGCATGCTAAACTGGGGGTTCACCTCCTTAGGTAATTGGGCTCAAGAAGAATATTACAGTAATCAAAAAATACCTTTTGTGGCCTTCGCTGATATTATTGGTGAGTTTGGCACACTGAGTAGTGGCTTTGACTTTTGGCATGGCGTACCGGACCCTTGGGACCCTCGCTTTGAAGAACGAGCTAAAGTTGCGGTAAGAGGCGTAGCCAAGCAAATTAATAGTAGCCCCTGGGCAATGGGAATTTTTCTGGATAACGAACAGAGTTTTGGTAGACCAGAAAGTCATGAAACGCATTATGGCATCGTCATTCATACCCTAGCAGAAGATGCCAAAGGCACTCATGCTAAAGCGGTGTTTACAAAGATGATGAAACAGCAGTACGTTTCGATTCAGAATCTCAATGCATCATGGGGAAAGGCTATACCATCGTGGAAGGATTTTGAAAAAGGCATTGATGCCAGCTTACAAACTGATGCGCAACTAGCAGATTATTCAAAAATGTTAACGGCTTATGGTGATCAATACTTTGGCACAGCAAAACGTGCTTTAAAGAGTATTTTGCCCAATCATCTCTATCTAGGATCACGGCTCCCAACATGGGGCATGCCAATAGAGATTGTAGAAGCCGCTGGCAGACATATGGACATCATTACGTTTAACGTTTATGAAGAAGGCTTAACGGCTAGCAAGTGGGACTTTTTGAAAGAAATCGATGCGCCGGCTCTAATTGGCGAATTCAGTTTTGGATCCGACGATGCTGGCCACGTTCACCCAGGTATTGTGATAGCAGCAAATCAAAAAGATCGAGCCCATAAATTCAAAAACTATATGTATAGCGTTATTGATCACCCTAATTTTGTGGGCGCTCATATGTTTCAATATATGGATAGCCCTATTTCTGGACGCGCGTATGATGGTGAAAATTACAATAATGGCATTGTGTCTGTAACAGACACTCCTTACGAGCCATTAGTTAAAGCCGCCAAAGAAATAGGAGCGGAGCTATATCAACGCCGCTATCATTCGGCGCTCGATTAACCTCTATGCACTACAAGGTTGGAGCAATCAACATCCTTGCTCCAACCCTGCACACTCTCTTGTTTGATGAAAAACTTTAGGCTTTATTTTCTACAATTTTCTTATCACAGGCTTGCAGTGCCTAATTGCCTTTAGCAATCGTAGCTACTTTACCTGAAAGGGTAACAACTTGGATTTTTCGTGACAAAAAGAATTTATTTTTTGCATCATCTATTAATATATTTAAAAGGTGTAAGTAAATGAGTTTCTTATCAGCGCTGTACTCGATATCCGTCACAATGCCATCTGGGCATTCACTCGCAAGATCCTGCTCAGTACCAATGGCTCCGGGAGTTGGCAAACAAAAACCAATGGAATGAATTAACTTCTGCTCATTAAAATCAAATAAATCTAGTTGCGTAGCAATACCGTGGCTAGCATTAGATGAGAATTGAGATTGATCTATTACATTAGGTATTAGAGCCGTTTTTTCATCAATGACTTTTGCAGCAAAAAACAAGTAAGGAACTGAAAAGTCACCCACTCGTTGAGCCTGATCAAAATTATCGATCATTCCAACATTAAAATAATTATCCACTGCGATATCAGCGCCGCTGTCTTCCATACTACTTTCGCTTACATCATTTGCCGTACCATAAAGGTTAAAATGTATGTCA
>CALIUX010000145.1 GCA_938048505.1 uncultured Pseudomonadales bacterium | reverse complement strand
GAAAAGAAAGTTACAAATTATCAGCAAGTCATGGCCTGTAATAATGAGCGTTTTAATGCCTTTTTTCATGGCATGCTAGAAGGCGGCGTAAACTTGGCGCCTGCTTCTTATGAAGCCGCTTTCATGAGTACTGCGCATAGTGATGCTGATATTGATGAGACACTTGAAGTCGCTAGGCAAGTTTTCTCTCGATTATAAATTATATTGAATGACTTGATGTCTTGTTAATAAAAAAGGCCGATTAAATAGGATGTTAATCGGCCTTTTTTTATTCTTTTTTGATGTCGTTTAAATAATTCTCATAAGCGCTTTATTGTTTTTCATTCAATGTACCGCTTTTTGCTTCTCACGTAGTTTGTTTTTGATTTCTGCTGAAGCAGGGTAGCCATCCGTTAGTGTTTTGAGGAAAGCAATAATATCTTTTTTATCCTGTTGTGTGATTTCCAGTATTGTTGAGAGCATAGCGCTTTTATTCTCTCGCACTTCTGGTGGGCCAAATTTATGGATATCAATATAAAAATTAAGCACTTCTTCAAGTGTTTTGAATACACCGTTATGCATGTAGGGAGCAGTTTTTTCTATATTGCGTAAAGAGGGGGTTCTAAATAGCCCTTTTGCCCGAGTTGTTTCACCTTCTATAGGCGAATTAATCACTCCTTTATTCATTGCCGTGCCGATATCAATAAAGGCTTTTCCTTGTGGGTTAACTGTTTCTGGTTGTTTGTAAAAGGCCAATTCTGTATTGCGTGGCACTAAAATATTATGGTGCACAAAGCGCGTAAAGATATCTTTTCCTTGGAAACTGCCTGAATGGCAATCTAGGCAGTTTCCAAACCCGGGCCCTCCGCCATTAAACAGTCGTTTGCCTCTTTCTTCTGACGGTGTAAATGTCATGAGACCTGCTTGTACATAATCGTATTTACTATCAAATGGCGCAAATAAAGGTGTACGTTGGAAGTCGGCTAAGGCTTGTGCAGCGGCTCGTACAAGCGCAGTATCATCTTTTAATACCTTGCTTCCAAAAAGTGATTCAAAGAGTGGTTTATAGTGCGGCTGGCGCAATGCCTTTGCTAGCCCTGCTTCGGTATTATTCATTTCAACAGGATTGAAAAACGGCTCTAAAGCCTGCTCTTCTAGCGAGTTAGAGCGTCCATCCCAAAATAAACCGCCTACCCATTCATCATAGTCGCCACCACTGAATTCAGGTGCGGCCGCTGCATACTTTAAACTGGGGGTATTACGAAACCCGACAGCCCCTTTTACTGCGCCTTCTCGTACCGCCGTGCCGGGATCAGCAAAATGTTTTGCAGGGTTGTGGCATGTACTGCATGCCTGCCCTTTAGGTTGCGAAAGGGTGGTGTCATTAAAAAGAATTGCGCCTAGTTCTGCTAAACCTACCTGAGCGGTTTGCTCCGTTTTTGCTAGGCTGCTGTGGCAAGTTAAAGCAATTATCCAAAAGAGTAATAAATGTGTACGCATGGTATTAATACTTTTTTAATTTAAATTTATTTTTTTTGAGTTGAATTCAATGCACAACTTAATTTGATTATGCAGTTAGTTCGAATACGTTTTTCGTAACGCTTCTTGTTTTCCTCTTAATTGTTTTTGCAGGGCTTGATCTGCCGGATAGTCATCACTTAGTGTTTTTAAAAATGCAATGAGAGCGGCTTTGTCTTCTTGAGTTAAGTTGAGGCTGAAGGCTAATAAATCGCTACGATTTTCTACGACCTCGGGCTTGGGAAATTGAGCTGGGTCATTATAAAAGTCTATGACTTCTTCAAGGGTTTTGAATACACCGTTATGCATATACGGTGCCGTCAGTGCAATATTTCGTAAGGTAGGTGTACGAAATAGCCCTAGTGTCTCATTTTTTTCTGCTTCAGATAATTGTGGGTTGGCAGCCGTGCCTTTGTCAATAAAGGCTTTTCCTTCTGGGTTAATGCTCTCTGGCTGGGTATAAAATGCAAGGTGAGTATTCACTGGTGTGTGAATATTATGGTGACCATAACTAGTGAATTGTTCGCTGTAGTTAAAAAAGCCCTGGTGGCAATCTGTACAGGCCGCTTCGCGCCTAAACAATGCTTGACCACGTTTTTCTTGCTCGGTGTATTTCAGTAGTCCCGCCGCAACATAGTCAAATTTACTGTTGTAAGGCTTAAACAGGTCGGTTTGTTGGAATGCTTGCAGTGCATTGGCTGCGGCCTTTGTTAATAACGTATCATCTTTTACGGTGTTCTCACCATAGAGCGTGGCAAAGTGTTGTATATACGTCGACTGTCGCAAAGTCTGTGCGAGCTTTGCTTCTGTATTATTCATTTCTGCTGGGTTAAACAGCGGCATTAGCGCTTGTTCTTCTAGCGTATTGACACGACCATCCCACAATAAGCCACCACTCCATGAGTGGCCTTCTTGGCCGATCAGTGCGGGAGCTAACATGGCGTACTTTAAGCTGGGTGTATTGCGCGAACCAAATGTGCCTTTAACGGCGCCCTCACTAACGGCCATGCCTGGGTCAGCAAAGGCTTTTGCCTCATCATGGCAGTTACGACAAGCAAGCCCTGCTGGGTTTGAAAGACTTGGGTCATTAAACAGAATATTCCCTAAGATTGCCGGTGTAATACCTGGCGGCTGGGTGCTTGACGATGACGTATTTGAGAGTGACTTAGGCGGCGCTATGGTTGCTTTATTATCGTTAGCATTAGGCTTTGAAGCAGAAGCATTTGTGCTGCTGGCGGTTTTGATTGCTTCTTCTTGGCTGCAGCCATTAAGAAAGCTGAGCAAGAAAAAAATGGAAAATTTTATAAGGGCAGAGCGATGAAGAGTGAGCATATCAAACCAATAATTATGTGCGGTTTAAAGACATTCAGGCAGAGCAAAAGAGAGCGTAGCAAAAAAGAGGTGTAATCAATCCTGTAAGTATTACGCTCAGCCATGCCCTGCAATTTTACTGCATGGTGGTGCCTGCTATCTGACAGCTTTCCTATTGTGGCTATAGTTTTTGATTATTATCGTGAGCGTGTGATAGCCGTATTGTTTGGTGGCTAATCAGTGCCTTTATATTCGTATTCTCGTAGAATATCTAAAAAGGCATGGCCGTACTTTTGGGCTTTGGCATCACCAATACCGCTGACTTCTAGCATTTGTTGGATTGTATTGGGTTTAAGGTGCAGCATATTTTGCAGCGTGACATCGTGGAAAATAACATAAGGCGGTACACCGTACTCTTCGGCTAAGCGGCGCCTACATTGGCGTAATGCATGCCAAAGGGCTAAGTCTTCATGATCGATCTCGATGGCCTGTCGTTTACTGCGCTTGGTGGTTGTTTTGGTATCTTTGCGCAGCTCTAGTGTTTTTTCACCGCGCAATAAGTGGCGGCAGCTTTCGGTCAGCAGCAAGCTACCGTATTCACGATCAACATCTAAATAGCCTAATGCGGCTAATTGCCGAAAAAGTGCTTTCCATTCTTGTTGGGGTGTTTCGGCGCCAATACCAAATGTACTGAGCTGATCATGGCCGTATTGTTTAGCGCGTTCGTTATTTTCGCCGCGTAAAACATCCACAACATGCTGTACGCCAAAGCGTTGACCCGTACGATAAACGCAAGACAGGGCTTTTTGTGCGGCCTCGGTTGCATCCCATGTTTTAGGGGGCTCTAAGCAGGTGTCGCAATTACCGCAGGGCTTGGATAAGTCATCATCAAAATAGCGTAAGAGTGTTTGGCGCCGACAGCTTGCGAGTTCGCACAGTGCCAGCATGGCATTTAAGCGTTCTTGCTCTGCGCGCCTAAAGGCTTCACTGCCTTCGTTATTGCTGGTCATCTGGCGCAGTTTGACAACGTCTTCAAAGCCATAGAGCAAGAGAGCCGTTGAGGGGGCACCATCACGGCCTGCACGGCCGGTTTCTTGGTAGTAAGCTTCAATGCTTTTGGGCATATCAAGGTGGGCGACAAAGCGGACATCGGGTTTATCGATGCCCATGCCAAATGCAATGGTTGCAACCATGATGATGCTATCTTCGCGTAAAAAACGACGCTGATGGTAGGCGCGTATCTCGGCGGATAATCCGGCATGATAAGGCAGTGCTTCAAATCCTTCTGCTTGTAACCACGAAGCGGTTTTTTCGACCTTATCGCGTGATAGGCAATAAACAATGCCGGCATCACCATCGTGCTCTTGGCGTAAGAATTTTGTGAGCTGTTGTCTCGGTTTGTCTTTTGGATGGATACGATATTGAATGTTGGGCCGGTCAAAACCGCTAACAAATTGCTCGGCTTGTTCTAAGGCGAGCCGCTCGATGATTTCTTGGCGCGTGCGTGTATCGGCAGTTGCGGTTAAGGCAATGCGAGGCACATTAGGGAATTCGCGGTGTAAGACATCTAACCGCAAATAATCAGCCCGAAAATCATGCCCCCATTGTGCAACACAGTGGGCTTCGTCAATGGCAAAAAGTGCGATTTGGCTATGTTGCAATAGGTTGATTGTTCGCGCTTGAATCAAGCGTTCTGGTGCCACATACATGACATCAAATGTGCCACTTTGCAGAGCTTGCTCATTATCGTAAATCTCTTGCGCGCTAAGCGTACTATTTAAGAAGCCCGCCTTCACGCCGAGTGCGCGTAATGCTTCGACCTGGTCCTGCATCAGCGCAATCAGCGGTGAGACAACAATCGCGACACCGTTACGCACTAATGCAGGGATTTGATAGCACAGTGACTTACCGCCGCCAGTAGGCATCAAGACTAATGCATCTTGGCCTCCAATAACGGCGTTAACAATCGCTTCTTGTTGGCCACGAAATTCACTGTAGCCAAACGTATGCTCAAGGACGGAGTGTGGGGTTACTTCCATAGGGTATCTTTCATTCGCAATACAGTATGCTGCAATAAAAAAGGCGACCAAAGGGCCGCCTTTTGAAGTGTTATGTGCAGATTATTCGCCGTAAACAGGGAATTGAGCGCATAGTGCTAACACTTGTGATTTAACACTGGCAATAACGGCTTCTGAATCGCCTTTTTCAAGGCTATCTAATACATCTACCATCCAGTTAGCTAATTGCTCACACTCGGCTTCTTTAAAACCGCGAGTGGTAATAGCGGGTGTACCAACACGTAAGCCTGATGTGACAAAAGGTGAGCGTGGATCATTTGGGACAGAGTTTTTATTCACCGTAATGTTGGCTTCGCCTAGCGCCGCATCGGCATCTTTACCGGTGTACTCTTTACCAATGAGGTCAACGAGCATCAAATGGTTTTCGGTGCCGCCTGAAACAATATTTAAACCGCGTGCCATAAACACTTTAGCCATGGCTTTTGCATTGGCTTTAACCTGTGCTTGATAGGCTTTGTAGTCATCACCCATTGCTTCTTTAAAGCTAACCGCTTTGGCTGCAATCACATGCATTAATGGGCCACCTTGGCCGCCTGGGAAAACCGCTGAATTCAGCTTCTTTTCAACTTCTTCATTAGCTTTGGCTAAGATGATGCCACCGCGTGGGCCACGCAAGGTTTTATGCGTTGTTGACGTCGTAACGTCTGCGATTTGAACGGGATTTGGGTATTCGCCTGCTGCAACAAGACCTGCTACATGTGCCATATCGACTAGCAAGTACGCGCCAATCTTATCGGCAATATCACGAAAACGCTGCCAGTCCACGACTTGAGAATAAGCAGAGAAGCCTGCCACAATCATAGTGGGTTTGTGCTCAAGGGCTAAACGCTCAACTTCATCATAATCAATCAAGCCAGTATCGGGGTTCAATCCGTATTGAACCGCATTGTAGTACTTACCTGAAAAGCTGACTTTAGCGCCGTGGGTAAGGTGGCCGCCATGCGCTAAGCTCATGCCCAAAACTGTATCACCCGGCTTACATAATGCAGCATAAACCGCAGCATTCGCTTGTGAGCCAGAGTGTGGTTGTACATTGGCATAGTCTGCGCCAAAGAGCTCTTTGGCGCGTTCGATGGCGAGTGCTTCAGACTTATCGACATACTCACAACCGCCGTAGTAACGCTTGCCTGGGTAACCTTCTGCATATTTGTTGGTGAGCTTAGTACCCTGAACCGCCATGACCATTGGGCTAGTATAGTTTTCGCTCGCGATCAACTCGATATGCTCTTCTTGGCGGCGACTTTCGTTTTGTACTGAGTCCCAGATTTCTGGGTCGAAATCCGCAACATTTTGGGTTTTATCAAACATGGCAATCCTCGTAACAGCTATGGCGCTGAGCTGGTAGCAGCGGCAACAGTGGCAACAACATTTAGCACAACAATTGGAACAAAAAATAAGGTGCGTAATTGTACACTAATTTGTTGAATAAACTGTAAGTTCAGATCGAATGCGTTATGGCTTGTATAAACTTGTTTTGCGCACGCTATTTGGCGAATAGCTTAGCGTGAACATGAGCCTGTTTACCCCTTTGAACTGAGCGTAAATGAGAATAAAAACGGTTTTATCTACTGCTTATAAGGTCTAATTGCGTAATAATGTTCTGTTGATACAGTGATAAAAACCATCGGTAAGGGGATCAAATGAAAAGGGTTGTGAAAATCACAAGCTGGGCTAGAAATGCTTTAGTGTGTTTATGCCTATTGATGAGCCTGACTCAGATGGGGTGCAGTTCGCGGAGCGGCTTTAAACCTAGCCCTAACCAGACGGGGGCTGTTAGCAGTGACATTACCCTGCTTCCCAATTCAAGTGCACCGGCTGAGTCGATCGGGTCGGCTTCCTCAGCTTCTTCATCGCCGGTTTTGATTGCTTCATCAGACCCTATCATTTCATCCGCGACGGTGACTGCATCATCTTCGTCGATCTTAGTTAATGCTGCTTCGAGCTCCAGTAGCGTTACATTTTCCAATACTCCCTCTTTTTCTAGCGCAGCCTCAAGCAATGCTCCATCTTTTTCTTCTAGCGCAGCTTCAAGTACTGGGCCTTCTAGTGAGGAGGGTGGTTCGGAAAATAACCCAACCTTCTCGGCGACTCGCGATACACAGTGCATGCCTAGTGAAAGTCTAGCTGCCAATATCACAACTATTTTTGATGATGTTAATGGCTCTGTGGAAGGCAGCCTGACAGGTTTTAATCAGATCAGTGATATTACCCAATCGCCTTATGATCTATTAGATGGCTCTGCCTCGCGCTATCACATCCCGGGTGTTATCACGGCAGATGAGACGTGCGATGGTGCGCAAACAATGCGAGCGGTATTGGTCAAAAAGCTGGGTGATTTTAATGCGCAGCACCCCAATGGTTTTGAAGCGAATATTATTAATGAGAATAAAACGTTCTCTGACCCGCTTGCGATTGTGCTAACGCTTAAGGTGAATAGTGAACTGACCCGTTTACCCAGTACCGCCGATATTCAAATGAACTTCCCCTCTTTAACACCTACTGAAGTGCAAAATCTCGATCAATCACAAGCTGTTTTTTCTGTTTCACTTCTTTCCCCTCGCTCTGAAGGTGACCGCAGTGAAGGCAGTATTGACGCCGTTGCAGAGCGCTATATTCGTATCGATTCCATTAACTTCGATCGTTGGATCACAGTGCGTATTCCTGTGAATGCAATGGTGTTTTATGAAACGGATCGTTTTAGCAAAGAGGTTAATAGTCGTGATGCCTTATCGAGCATCAATATTGATACGCTACAAATCTTGGCTGAGACACTTGGAGATCGCAATACCGATGCAGACTTTGCCACATTTGGCCATGTAGTGCGAAATTTCCCCAGCAGAGGGTTTACACCAGAATTGTTTAAAGAAATCGATTTAACGATTAAGCGTATTGCGATCGAGTGGCAATAGCTTTGGCGTGTTGATCGCTTCCCCTAATTTGCAATCGAGCGCGTTGCTCAGTACTCTTCGCGCCATTAATCTTTCTTCCGAATTGTTATTTTTTTGAGGCCTTTTCCTATGGCGCAATATGTTTATACCATGAATAGGGTGAGCAAAATTGTTCCCCCTAAACGTGAGATTTTAAAAGATATCTCTCTTTCATTTTTCCCTGGCGCCAAGATTGGTGTATTGGGTTTAAATGGTGCAGGTAAATCAACACTTTTACGCATTATGGCGGGCATTGATACCGACATTCAGGGCGAAGCGCGCCCAATGCCCGATATCAAAGTCGGTTACTTACCACAGGAACCGCAACTTAACCCTGATAAAGATGTACGCGGTAATGTCGAAGAAGGTATGCAGGAAGCCATACAGGCGTTGGCGGATCTAGATGCTGTTTACGCCGCTTATGCTGAGCCTGATGCCGATTTTGACGCCTTGGCGAAAAAACAGGCCAAGTGCGAAGACATTATTCAAGCATGGGATGCACATAACCTCAATCATACTTTAGAGATCGCAGCCGATTCGCTCCGTTTACCGCCGTGGGATGCCGATGTAACAAAATTGTCGGGGGGTGAAAAACGCCGCGTTGCATTGTGTCGTTTACTGTTATCTCGCCCTGATATGCTGTTATTAGATGAGCCGACAAACCACTTGGATGCGGAATCGGTTTATTGGTTAGAGCAGTTTTTACATGAGTTTGCCGGTACTGTTGTGGCTATTACGCATGACCGCTATTTTTTGGATAATGCAGCCAATTGGATACTCGAGCTTGATCGTGGCCATGGTATTCCTTATGAAGGGAATTACTCTAACTGGCTTGAGCAAAAAGAAGCGCGTCTAGCGCAAGAGCAACGCACAGAAGTCGCTCGCCAGAAAGCAATGAAATCTGAATTGGAGTGGGCACGCCAAAACCCCAAAGGTCGTCAAGCTAAAAGCAAAGCGCGTTTGGCTCGCTTTGAAGAAATGCAAAGCCAAGACTTTCAAACCCGTAATGAAACTAACGAGATCTATATTCCACCTGGTGAGCGCTTAGGTGACAAAGTTATTGAATTTCATAATGTGAGTAAGGGGTTTGGCGACCGCTTATTGATTGATGATTTAAGCTTTAGTGTCCCGAAGGGGGCGATCGTTGGTATTGTGGGCGGTAATGGCGCGGGTAAATCAACACTGTTTCGTATGATTGCCGGTGCAGAACAGCCTGATAGTGGCGAAGTAGTTTTAGGTGATACCGTTAAAGTTGCATATGTTGAGCAAGGTCGTGAAAACTTAGAAGATGACCAAAATGTTTGGGAAGCTATTTCGGGTGGAGCGGATATTCTCAAGATTGGTAATTACGAAGTTAGCTCACGTTCTTATGTGGGTCGTTTTAACTTCAAAGGCACTGACCAGCAGAAGCGCGTAGGGGAGTTGTCTGGGGGTGAGCGAGGACGCCTACATTTAGCGAATACGTTAAAACAAGGCGCTAACGTTCTGTTACTCGATGAGCCGTCTAATGACTTGGATATCGAAACCTTGCGAGCATTGGAAGAAGCGGTCACAAACTTCCCCGGTTGCGCATTAATTATTTCACACGATCGCTGGTTCTTAGATCGTGTTGCAACCCATATTTTGGCTTATGAAGACGAAAGTGAAATTGTCTTTTTTGAAGGAAATTATAGCGAGTATCACGATGATCTCGTTAAGCGAAAAGGCAATAATTCACAACCTAAGCGAGTGAAGTATAAGCCGCTTAAAAATTAATACAGGTAGGTGCCAAGCTTATAAATAAAAGTATCTTCCCCTATTTGAGTTATAAGCTTGGTCTGACCCCTGAGTAATATGCTGGGTCTTGCGCTCAAAATGCTATTTCTAATGAAAAGGTAAAGGATTACCTGATTGTTTACGCAAGGCCTTCTTTTAAAAATATGGCAGTCACATTTGCTTGGCAGCTAATCCCTCCTATACTTCATGCAGCGCATCATCAAGATTGTTTATTGATATGTGCATAAGCATCACTTTAATTGATAAGCCAAGATTTTCTGTATGGAGATTAGTATGCCGGATGATCGGCGGCAAGCATGTCGAATCCTTTTAAAGGAAACTGCACTAGGGTCTGCGAAGGTACTGATCTCTCAGAATGAAGAGCGCTATCATGCAGAGCTAGTTGATCTATCGCTCAACGGTTTTTTAGCCAAGACGCCCAAAGAATACCGTCTGCGTAGTGATATGCCGTGTTTGGCTGAGCTGCATCTTGATGGTAATAGGAAAGTCTTGATGCATGCCACGTTGATTCATAGTGGTCATTGCACATTGGGGTTTCACTGTACCAATACTGATAAAGAATCGCTCAAACATTTGCATGATTTTATTGCATCACATGTAAATAAAGGTGCGTGTGGCATGCAATTATCTCAGCGCGTTTTATCTGAGATGATGGATGATGCACGCTGTGATTAAGTATTTGTTTTAGAGTGCTTAAAATTGATTGCCCATCGTAATAGCGGCCTACAGTAATAGCTGCTCATAGTAATCCATGCTCATCGTTAAGAGTCGGTACTTACTCAGCAATAGCCTATTCAATAATATCTAGCGAGCACTTTCCCCTGCGGCAGCGTCTATTTTTGCTGCACGTTCATTCATTAATGTTTGAACGTGCTTTGCATCTTCAATCAACTGCTTGGTATTACTTGGCGTTGGTAGCGTTAGTATGGGCTTTGGTGCGGGTGCATAGTCTGCCTCAGCTTTAGTGGGTGCTTCTTTGGGGGTTGGTTGCGACGGTAGCGCATCGCTTTGAATAATATTGGTATTGGGGTCAACGGTGAGTGCTTTTGCTGGTTGAGTTGTGGGCTCATCCTGAGTGTAGTGTGTTACGCCGTTGCTATCTGTCCATTTGTAAACGGTGGTTGGGTTACCTTCATCCTTACCTATGGCAGGTATTTTAACATCGGGCAATGCGTCTTTAATTTTGTCGACA
>CALIUX010000144.1 GCA_938048505.1 uncultured Pseudomonadales bacterium | reverse complement strand
GCGTGCAGTATTAGTGGGCACCGCTTCGGTTACGCTTGCTGCGTGTACCGGTGGTTCGAATAACTCATCTAGCAGCGTAGCAGAAAGCTCTGTTGCCAGTTCTGAAGTGGTTGTGAGTAGTAGCCAGCAAGAGTCGTCTGCTTCGCTTGCACCAGAAAGCTCTAGCTCTACAAGCAGTATTGAAGAATCATCATCGGTCGAAAGCAGTTCGAGCGAGGTGTCTTCTGTTACTGTAATCGTGTCATCAAGTTCTGAGGCACCAGTTTCTTCAGAGCCTGTGAGCAGTAGCTCTTCTGAAGCGCCAAGCTCATCATCGGTATCAGTCGTTAGCTCTTCAAGTGAAGTGTCGAGTAACTCCGAAGAAGTGGCCAGCAGCTCAGCGCCAGCCGTCGAGATTACTCGCCCAGGCTACACCGTTGAAAACATCGAATCCTGCACAGCCAATACGTATGCTGCGAATGGTCTTACCTTAATGGGTGATGATACGCTATCGCTTGCCATGGGTGGCTTTACCAAAGATCTTAATGATGGCGTCTTTAATGGCTTAAACCTAGGTCAAAATGCGCCAGAATATCAAGTGAAGAATCTTGGGGTGGACCCTCAAGACTCTAGCTGTGATGGTGCTCCGGTTTGGACAGGTGTTTTGCTCAAAAAATATGTTGATTGGGGTAGCCAGCATGCCAATGGCTTACAAGCCAATAACAGTGTTAACCGTCAATTTAATGAGTTAGATCATGTTGTGATTGAGCTAAGAGTGAATACGCTCAATACACACATCGCAACTGAAAATGAGCTTGATCGTGAATACGGTGAATTGCTCAATGATGTCAGTGAACTAGACCGAGGGAATGCCGCTTTTGGGATTTGGTTATCAGATAATGGTGATGTAGAGGACGGTAAGACCGTTGTACAGGCAGAAAAGTACATCGAAGTAACGCCCGATCAGTTTGATCAATGGTTGCGCTTTACACTGCCTATTGAGCAAATGGATTTCATTAAGTACACCGGTTTTAGTAGCGCTTTAGAAGACTTTTCGGCGAATGCTGACCAGCGTATTAATAAAGTCTTTTTTAACCCCGAAACGCGCGGTACACGTGATAACCCTCAAAACTATGGTTGGGTAGTGCGTAATTTTGTTTCTGCTCTACAAAGCTTCGATGCAACACTGCCTACTGAAATCATCAAAGAAATGTCTGTATCGATCAAGAAGTTTGAAATTGTTTACAAAGACAGTGCTTCTTCTAGTTCACAAGCCTCTTCTAGCTCGGTAGCTGAATCCTCTTCATCTGAGGTTGTTTCAAGTTCAAGTGTGGCACCTGGGCCTACTGATGAAGAGCGCATTGCTGCGGGTAAGGCGCTATATGAAGGTGGGTCTGGTCCAATTCCATGTATTTCATGTCATGGCCCCGATGGTACCAGTACAGCTTTTAGATTAATCGTTAAAGATGGAATATCTTACGAGAACTATTTGAACATAATTGAAAACGGTGTTCCTGGCACTGCAATGCCTCCTTGTCAGCCGGTAGGCGATTGTGCATCGCAAATAACGGATTATGTTTGGGGTGAGTTGAATGGCTTTGACCTTCCACCTATTGGTGGCGGTTCAAACTCAAGTTCAAGTGAAGCCACTTCTTCTTCAGCCCCTGCTTCAGGTGACCTAGCGGCTTACTTTGATACACAGCAATGTGGCGTCAATTATAACGCCATGGGTAACGGTGGCTGGGCGGCTTGTTATAGATTGGAAGGTGGTCTGGCAGGTTGCAAAACTGATATGACAAGCGCAGCACCAACTCGCCTTAAATGGAATAACGGTGAAGATATCAATAATGTTGTGAGTGTCAGTGGCTATCAATCTAATCAAGCAATTGTTGTAACAGAAGATGGTGCGGCCTATGTTGGGTCGATTGGCTCTGGCTTTGATAGTGCTTCACCAGTCGTTAGCTCTGGTGCGCTTGTGGCCAGTGGCGGTTTTCAGGCAAAAACAGCTTGTGTAATGGTAAAAAAAGGGAACACCAGAGATCTTGCATGTGAGTCGAGTGGCTGGGGGCGTCCTGCTTTGCCTGAAGGCTTTGATGTAATGCAAGTAAGCGCTGCCTATGGTTATACATGTGCACTTAATAAAGAGGGCGAGGCTTGGTGCTGGGGCAGTTCACCAGGTATGGGCTCAGCGATCAGCGATACGCCATCTCAATTGCCGGTAGATGGTCCCCTTGTTAATATTTCAGCTTCGCAAAATGGGTTTTGTGGAACTAAGTTTGGCGGCGGATTGAGTTGTTTATATGGTCGGTATGATGGACCTCCTTATTTACCTTTGCCAGATGGCTTTGAATCCCCAACCAAACAGCCTGATGGTTTACATCCATTTGCTAGCAATGTTCAGATGGGGTACAAGCTGGGTGTTGTGATTGATAACGATGGTACTGCAACCCTTTATAGCTCTGGTGAAAGTAATAGCCAACCACTGATGCTAACTGATGTTATTGCTGGAAGCGGTAAGCGTGATACTTCAAATAACGGTGATGCAAGCGGCATTTTATTGATGACTACAGGTGGTGATGTGTATGCTATTGCAAAAGGCAACGTCACTAAAGTTGATTCAAACTTGCGAGCTGAATCCCCTGCATGTAACTTCTAATATCGATAGATAATCTTGATATGCGCCTGTTTATCAGGTGCATGAATACTGAAATGCCGCTATATGCTTAACTGCTATAGCGGCATTTTTTATGAGATGTTGGTTTGTGTTAAATAATATATCTAGGTTTTCAAAGAGTGGTTGAGTGAGTTTTAGCCTGTTTAAATGTCGAGACAGTTCTGTAAAAGAATTCAGTAGGCCGTTTATTCAAAAGCTATATTAGCAACATCTCTTATGTAAATCTGCGGATTCGCTTGGTTTGGTGAAGTCACATTGATTTGTCCGCTTACCGTTACATTGATCTCTTTATTGATAAAGTAATTCCTTCCATCGATAACTGAGCTTTCTTTTTCTTCCCAAGCGTCTCGGCTTTTTTGCGAGATTGCGTCTAATAATTCTGTGAAGAGTGTATTGGCATTAGGCTGTGAAAAATCAACATCAGGGAATAAGGTGTAGTTTCGTTTTATGCCATTACTGTCTATAACTTGTACTGCAAAAACTTCTCGTGAAATTTGAGGGCTTGCAGGAAAGCGAATAAGTTCGCCTTGCAGTATTGCGTCTTGATTGTGACAGGCGGCCATCGAATCAATGATTTGAATTGGGTCAGACTGATTCTTGTCTAGCCTAAAGTGCAGCGGTCTATTCGGCTCGCGAATAATGCTCAGATTGAGCAATAAAATATC
>CALIUX010000143.1 GCA_938048505.1 uncultured Pseudomonadales bacterium | reverse complement strand
GCCTTGCAGTATTGCGTCTTGATTGTGACAGGCGGCCATCGAATCAATGATTTGAATTGGGTCAGACTGATTCTTGTCTAGCCTAAAGTGCAGCGGTCTATTCGGCTCGCGAATAATGCTCAGATTGAGCAATAAAATATCATTCCTAAAGAGTTTGCTAATCATTTCTTGATAGCTTGCATCAATAATGACAGGCAATATCATATCTTCATACTCCATCGCTAAACCTTCTCCATTACCTATGAGTGCATGCACTTTTCCAAAGACTGTCACTTGGTCTAGATTGTCAAATAGACTCTCATCAGCAAGGTGGTTGTAGTCATACTGATAAGCATAGGGTTCAGTGACAGTGATCTCACTCACTAATATATGCCGCTGATTTCCTGTCATGAGCAACGTCCCTTTTACACCAACTTGGTCATGTCGATGCAATTGCGCTAGGGTTGTTGCGATCAGCCCGTCAGAAGGGACTAAACTTAAATGCTCAAATTCAAAAAAATTGCCAGGCTGGCGATAAGTCAAAACATACTGTTGGTTGATTGCAGTGATACCGTGAATATTGCCGGTCAGCCCGCTTCCCGATAACTGATCTTCTAATAGGCTTCGCTCGAATTTAAAGGTGGTTGAAGGCATGTTTGAGGGAGGCGTTGTTTTGCAAAAGACGGAGCTGCTTATCTGGCCAGCTTCCGGTGCAAATACCGTTTGGTTTGATGAGTTACTTGATTGGCTTGTTTCGGATGCCGGTAGCGGGATGCTTGATGAAGAGCTGATAGATAAAGAACTAACAGCTACAGAGCTATTATTTAAAGAGCTGCTCAATAATGAGCTATTAGATAAGGAACTGTTCGATAAAGAGCGGCTAGAAAGTGCATTGTCATCGCTGTTATTTGTGCCATTGCACCCAGCAAGGATGATAGGGAATATGAGGGGTAAACTGACTATACGTTTCATATCTGAGCCTTTAACGAAAGCGCGTGATAAAGAGTGGGGATGGCAGCAAACAGGTTTGTTAGGTGTTGAAGGTCGCTATTCATTGAGTGGAGCGCTTTGAATTCTACAGTGAATAATACTGACCTGCTTGAACACAAATCGCCACTTAAATTTGATGCTGGAAGCGCCTCTTTGTGTTAGCCGTTACGGCAGCTAAGTGATAAGAGATGACTGTAGCGCAATTAAGCCTTTTGAGCTGTGATACGTTTATCAGACATGAATGCATTGATTTGGTGCGTTTTTGGAGTGCAATGCTTTATTCAAAAATATAGCCTTCTTAGGAGGTTTTTAGCACATGATGTTAATTATCTGTTGATGAAGGAATTAACGACAGCTTCCATACTGAGTCTGTGATGATGAGCATATACGCTATTACTTTTCTCTCTGAATTATTAAATAGAATGCGCTAAACTCAGGCATGGGTTCTATTTGAATCCTTTCTTTACATATTAATAAACAGAGCAATTGGCATGCACCCTTTATTTAAAATTACACTAAGCATTGCCGCCGCAATCTTTATTGAATTGATGCTCATAGGCTCCGTGAGTGCGCGCGAGCTAAAGCGTGTATTGGTTATTCATTCTTATCATGGTGAATACTATTGGACCAGCCAGTTGAAGCAGGGTATCGATGATATATTGCAAAAGGAAGAGCAAGAGATTCAGGTCTTTCATGAATTCTTAGATGCCAAGCGTTACCCCTATTATGACCATAAGAAGCAATTGCTGAGTTATTTGACTGAAAAATTCCAAGATAAGAATCTTTCAGCCTTAATGGTAACGGATGATGCTGCCCTAAGGTTTGTTCGATCTGCTTACCATGAAAGTTTTTTTGAAGGTTTACCTGTTGTGTTTGCGGGTATTAATCGTATATCTGATGCGATTTTAAACACACCTTGGTTAACAGGCGTATTCGAAAATCGAGATGTGCTTGCTACGATCAAGGAAGCTTCTCGTCAAGTCAATAGTAATAAAGCCGTTATTATTATCAATTCAACCCTGACGGGTCAGGCATATCGAAAGAAAATTAATGCAATCTCTTCCAGAGAAGGGTTTCCTGAATTAATTGTGATTGAAGATATGACCAGTCAAAATATAACGGATTTACTTGCGGGTGTTTCACCCTCTACCCCTATTATATTATTTGGTCAACTCAGGCATGAAACGCCAGAAGGCCATTTGATGAGCTGGCCACGCTCAACGTCATTGCTGAGTAACAGTGTTTCAAACCCTATTTACAGTGTTGCAACACGAACATTAGGAAAAGGCGCAATTGGCGGTTTGATGTTAGATGGCCAAAGTCATGCGGCACAAGCTGTTGGTTTGCTGATACGTATCTTAAATGGAGAGTCGGTAGAGAATATCCCTGCTATTCAAAAAGCAAAAAATACATGGCTGTTTGATGCTTCTTTATTTAAAAAATATAATATTGATTCCTCTCTCCTTCCTAAAGAAGCTGTTTTATTGAACGATAAGCAGAGTTTTTATGTACGGTATAAGCGCTTAGTTTGGCTCACGATCGCCGCTTTTTCAGCAGCATTTGCTATTATTTCATTGCTTGGTGTGATTGTTAAACGTAGTGCTGCAACACAAAAAATGTTACAAGAAAATGAAGCGCGCTATAAAGACTTGGCATATGCTGGCGCAAATATTTTTTGGGAGACCGATGAAAATCTACGCTACCGCTACATGTCAGGTGATACAGATTATTTATATGGTTTTGAGCATGACCGTTTAATAGGTAAAACACTAGAAGATATTTTTAAAGGTGATGCTAATTTTCATTTTCCTTGGAATGAGTATCAAAATGCTATTTTGCAAAAAAAACCATTAGATAACCTCACTTTTTCTGTTAAGTATACGGGTCGAAGTGTTCGAATCTTTCAGCTTAATGCTAAGCCTATTTTTGATCGTAATCAAAACTTTATAGGTTATCGTGGTATTAAGCGAGAGGTGACAGAAGAGCATAACTTATCTGAAAAGATTGCTTATCAAGCATCTTATGATTCATTAACAGGTCTAATTAATCGAAGGAAATTTAATGACCAGCTTGAGGAGTGTGTAAAATCGACTCGTCAATCCAAAAATGAATCGGTTTTATGCTTCCTAGATTTAGATCGCTTTAAGCTGGTGAATGATACGGTAGGTCACTTGGTGGGTGATGCACTTCTGTCTGAAATTGCAAAGATTTTTCAAAATAGTTTGAGACAAAAGGATATTGTGGGTCGCTTAGGAGGGGATGAATTTGGTTTTATCCTTATCGATACGCCGATACATCAGGCTAAGAATATATGTAGCCGCTTGATACAGTCTATTGATGATTACCGCTTTCGTTGGAATGATCGGGTTTTTTCTGTTGGTTTAAGCGTTGGTATGGTTTCGCTGCTGCAAGATTCGAATGATGCGGTTGAGCTGTTATCCAAAGCAGATTTTGCGTGTTATCAATCAAAAGAGCAGGGTAGGGGCAGGTTGTCTGTTGTGGGGGAAGGCGGCGATCGTTCAATGATGGAGGGTCAAAAAAGCTTTGGCTACCTTGCCAATATTGCGCAGGCCATTGAGCAAGAGCAATTCTACTTGGTTAAGCAGCCAATCAAGACGGCAGGGAATGAAAAAATTTCACATTATGAACTGCTATTGCGCTACGACGACGAGCATGGCCAAGCCATTCCTCCGTCATTATTTATCCCCCAGGCAGAACGTCATGGTGTAATTACGCTGATTGATCGGTGGGTTATTGAGCATATTTTTGCGCATTATTATCGTTACTTTCCTGGTGGCGATACGGTTATCTCTATTAATCTTTCTGGTATCAGTATGAGCCATAACGAATTTGTTGCATGGCTTAAAAACTTGGTAAATAGCCATGTTATTCCCCCAGAAATGATTTGTTTTGAAGTGACCGAGACAGCGGCAATTTCTCAGCTATCGCAAGCTTTAGAGTTTATGCATGACATGCGTGCATTAGGTGTGAGATTTTCCCTTGATGATTTTGGCAGCGGTGTTTCTTCTTTTGGCTATTTAAAACAATTACCCATTGATTTCCTTAAGATTGATGGCTCCCTTATTCGGCATATTGTGACAGATCCTTCTGATAGAGCGATTGTGAGCGCAGTAGACGACATCGCAAAAATGATGGGCATTCAAACCATTGCTGAGTTTGTAGAAGATGATGAAATTGAATCATTATTGACTGTTATCGGTATAGATTATATGCAGGGGTATGGCGTAGGCAAGCCCACTCTTTGCG
>CALIUX010000142.1 GCA_938048505.1 uncultured Pseudomonadales bacterium | reverse complement strand
CCGCCACCATCTAACGCTGCTTGCACTAGTGCATTGACTGCTCCATCAATATCACTATGTGTATTTAAGATGTCACAGATTGTCTGGTCGCTCACGGCATCGGTTAGACCGTCGCTACAGAGTAAAAGCCAGTCATCCTTTTGCCACTCACGATCAATAGTGTCGACAGTAACGTTACTCAGTTCTGTTGACCCTAAGCACTGTGTAATGATGTTTCGTTCAGGGTGAGTGGTCATCTCTTTAGCGGTAATCGCACCTGCTTGGTAAAGCATTTGTACGTAAGAGTGATCTGTGGTGAGCTGTGTGAGCTCTCGACCGAGGCTATTGACGCCCCAAAGGTAAGCTCGACTGTCACCAACCCAGGCTATTTGATACTGGCTGCCACTTGATTGAACGGCTACCAAGGTAGATCCCATGCCGCGATACTGCGGTTGAGCGGTGGATTCATCTAAAATGGCATGATGTGCTAATCGAACGGCTTCAGATAGACTAATACCATCAGCAATGGATGTCTCGATTGAAGAACGTGCAATCTCACTGGCGATTTCTCCGCTCGCATGACCGCCCATACCATCGGCAACAGCCCATAGCTTTAACGTGGGATTCACAAGCAGTGTATCTTCGTTATTATTTCGTACTAGGCCGGTGTCGGTTTTTGCACTGTAGTAGGGAAGAGGCATGCTAAGTGGTAGCTTCCTTGTCTCGTAAAATGTATGTTTGGCTAAGATCTGTGATCATTATAGTTTGTGGCATTATAGCTTTGGTTCAGGCGGCTGGCCACGACACATTCATGCCATATGAACAGAGAAAAGGGCGATATGCTTGCCAATTTCAAGAAATCCAGATGACTGCCATCAAAAAAATCTAATAGTCCACGCAGCCTAAACGATAAAGCCTGTTATGTCAGGTGAAAATTAAAAGAATGTGATACGGCTAGTTGTATTGATGAGTGTTTGGTATAAAGTCGCACTTTTGGAATGGTTTTTACCGAGGACACTGTCTATCATGTTGCAGTTGCGTTTTGCCGATGAGACTAAGCCCCCCTTTTGGTTAGTGGCATCGTCATATACTTTTGGAGCGAGCCTTGATAATGATCATGTGCTCTCACAGGACCATGTTGCCCCTGAGCATGCCAGGATCATTGTTGATGGAGAGCTTGTACGGCTCGTACGCATGGATATGGCGTCAAGCACACGTGTCAATGGCATAGAGATCCGTCAGGAAGAAGAGCTGAAAGCGGGTGATGAAATCACGTTGGGTACGGCTAAACTCCATGTGACAGACCCTAAAAGCGAAGCGCGAGCACTGGTTGATGAGGCTGCCGGTTCCAGCACGGCACTTCGCCAGCCAACGCAAGCGCCTCTCGATACAGAGGTTCATTGGTTTTTAAGGCCACTGAATACGACTTTGGTCAGTGGTGACCCTTTTCCTATTGAGTCTGAGGCGGTTTTAGGCCGCTCTAAAGATTCCGACATTTGCGTTCCAGCCTCGCATCTATCGCGTAAGCATGCGCGTTTTACCTATGATGGCAACAAACTGAAAATCGAGGATTTAAACTCCTCTAATGGGACGTTTGTAAACGGTAAAAAAGTACAAATGATCGAGCTTAAGCACGGTGATGAAGTTGGCTTTGATACGTTACGCTTTCGAGTTGAAAGTGTTATGGATAGCGAAGATGTGACCACTTTGCGCCCAGCATTAGATATCACACAGGTTAGTCAAGCCGTTACGCCACGTGATATGCCGCCAGCATCTCGCCGCGCAGCGACGGTCAGGCCTAAATCAAGCTCCTCAAAAGAAAGTCGTGGTAGTGGCGATGCAATGGGTAATTTTGCTTTAGGCTTGGGAGCTATTACGGTAGTTGTGGTGGTCGCAAGCTTGGTTTGGTTACTGCTAAAATAAAAACTGCCAATTTTAATGGCGTTGGTCATTAGACGAGGCATTAAACGCATAAAAAAGCCGAAAAATATTTAATATGTTTTTCGGCTTTTTTACTTTATGTTTGAATAGAAAAATCAAATCAATTACAAAGTTGTCTAATAAAGTGGCATTATCTGTTCTGCTTTGATTGGATTCTTTGTGCTCGATGAGCTTGAAGACCAATTCGATAATTGCTATGAGTTCGGTCTCTAGCGCTAAGCGTATTTCAGAGCAGGGTATTTGTATGGTTTACAGCATGCATGAATTATTGCATTAAAATTGATGCAGGTTTAAATTCACTATTTGGATTGCTCAAGTTAGCTTTATTGATTTGTTTGCTTGGGTCTTTAATAAGCTTGCTGCCCATAACATAAGCTTTGGCAAAGTTAACAGCTTCTACGGCCAGCAGCTTTTCACCTTTAAAGTACCAAACCGAAAAGGCTTGCTCTTTATCAGTTTCCTTTCTTACGATAATGTCATCGTACCCTTCAAAAAGCCCTACAATTTGCAATTTAACATCATACTGGTCCGACCAGAACCACGGTATGGTGTTGTAGTGAGGAGCTTTGCCGCAAATAGCTGAGGCAGCTGTCTTGGCTTGGTCTACAGCATTTTGTACGGATTCAAGCCGTATGAAGCGATCATATGTTGGGTTGTGATGGTAAGTGCAGTCCCCAATCGCATAAATATGCTCATCAGTTGTTTTTGCTGTGTGATCAACGGGAATACCCTTTTCAATGGGCATGTCTTCAATAGTGATACCGGCTGACTCTGCCAAGGCAGTATTAACACGAACTCCGACACCTACTATTATGATATCAGCTCCATAGCGAGTGCCATCATCGCAAATAACAGTCAGAGCACTGTTCTCTATATTGGGTGGTTCGGTAGAATTGTTTTCTTCAATTGCTATAACGCTTTTTTGGACGTCAATATTGACGCCATGCCGTGTATGAAGATCTGTAAAAAAGCTTGATAAGGTTGGTGTTGTCACTCTGGCAAGTATGCGCTCCTCGCGTTCTAACACCGTTACATTGGCGAGCATTTTATTTAATGATGCTGCAACTTCTAAGCCGATATAACCCCCGCCAATGACAACGACTTTTTTGTTTTCGGCTGACCCCAGTCGTTGCTTAATTCGCTTAACGTCATTGATTGTGCGTAAAGTAAAAACTGCTTTTGTAAGCTGTGAGGTTTCTGGATTTACCTCTGAGGGATTTAACCCTTTGATAGGTGGGATAATGGGGCTCGCACCCACTGCCAGAACTAATTTGTCGTAATGAAGGGGCTCGCTTTCTTGCGGCGTGACTGTACGCGCATTGCGGTCAATGCTTTTTATCATTTCACCCAAGCGCAAAGTAATTCCATCATCAGTGTAGCTTTTTTCTGGCTTGAGAGGTGTGCCATTGGATACAGCACTTAGATCGCCCTTTGAAAGAGGAGGGCGGTGATAAGGTAAGCTTTCATCTCCGTCAAATAAAACAATGTCACCTTGCCAGCCTTCCTTTCTTAAGGCAAAAGCCGCATTTACGCCTGCATGGCTCGCACCGATAATAATGCATGTTTTGCCATGTGTCTTCGAAGGAGTGGGGTGAGTTTCTTGATGGTTCAATGTTTTTACCTCAGTCTAAATGCTGTAACCGATTGATAGTTGGCGAATCTTTTGCTGATCGTTTGCAAAAAATTTAACGCGCAACCGTCAAGGTAATGCCATCTAATGCGTCAGAGATTTCCATTTGGCAACATAGTCGGCTTGCTTCTGTTACGTTATCTTCGAGCTCTAGCATATCTGCTTCAATTTCACTGGCTTCACCTGCTTTAGCTACATCGTTTTCTGCGACGTGTACATGGCATGTTGCGCAAGAGCATACACCGCCGCAATCGCCATCAATGCCTTTTACGCCATTGCTAACAGCCAGTTCCATCACAGAACCTGATTGACCTTCTAGTGTGACGCTTTCATTGTCGCTTGTGATAAAAGTAATTTTTGCCATGTTTGTTCTCCAATAGAGTCAGCCGTGTAAGCCGATAAAGTGTTTACTTTGTGCCATATTTAACGGCTAAAGCAATGCCACGGCTAATGTTTGATATTGATGGATTTTGTTGCTAACTGTTTGGGTTGCTTAGTGTTTGTCGGTTAGCAGCTTTAATTGTTAAACCCAAAGTGTTTTAACGCGGATGAAATTTTAATTCAATTGAGTGGTAGCCCACTTTCCGGTCGAATTCACCCCAGTGCTCAACATGATCTTTTTGGTTTATGTGTTCTATTTTTTCCACTTTTTCGACTAAAACACGTAATAAAATATGCATAATTTGGCGAGCATGTGTTGCCCCCAAACAATTGTGCTGACCAAAGCCAAAGCTGACATGTGGGTTGATTTTGCGATCTAAGACAACCTCGTTAGGATTTTCAAAGACTTTTTCATCGCGGTTGGCCGATGCCCAGCAAAGTGAAATGCGCGAGTCTTCAGCAATAGGCTTACCGCATACTTCAGTATCTTTCTTTGCTACACGCCCCATATGAGTGAGTGGTGAAAAATACCGTATTAATTCTTCAATTGCTTTATTGTGTATTTCAGGTTCTTCTCTTAAACGTGTTAACGCTTTAGGGTTATCGGCAAGGTATGCCAGTGTATTCGTTACCATGTTGATGACCGTGTCGCGGCCACCGGCAAATGTCAGAATAATAACGCCCTTAATTTCATCTTTTGTTAGCTTTCTGCCTTGGAATTCGGCACTTAGCAGCATGGAGATGAGATCTTTTCCTGGTGCTTTTTCTGCCTCTGCGATTTTGTCATCAATATAGTGGTATAGCGCTTGTGCTTTACCACTATCAAGTGGGTCATCTTCACTTCTGAATACATGTGTTCCCCAGCTGACAAAAATCTCTGATTCTTCATAGGGAACATTAAAGAGGAGCGTGAGTGCGCGTGATTGCAAGCGGAGCGAAAACGCATTCACCGCTTCAATAGAGTCCAGCTGGCTCACATCATCAACCAGTTGGCTGATCTGGGCTTTTAGCTTATCTTGATAGTCGCTCTCTAGCGGTCTTTTGAACCATGGCTCGACTAAGCTTCTATAATCGCCATGATTGGGTGGGTCAACTTCAAAAGGTATTTGCCGGTCGGTACGAATACCCACTTCAGAAGGTACAACAATACGTCCGGGCTTGTCTTCTGATGAAAATGTAGACCATGCATGCGCACATTTTCGGACATCTTTATGGCGTAGGACCATCGTTACAGGATCATTTTGATCATCGATTTCGCTGTGCCCAGTTTCCCTTCGTGCTTTCTCAAATGGATCTTGGTGTTCAGAGTGCTTCATTAACGTGTCTCCACGAATATGGGCATAAAGTTGATATTTTTTATGCTTATATGTTGATATTTTTGATTTTTGATGTGAGAGAAAAACCAAAGGTGTATTTTCTGTAAAGATTTACTTAATAAGGCTATTTTAAAAGAATAGCGCTAGGTATAAATGTTAAGCAGTATTCCAAAAATATTAAAATATGACTATTTGGGTATTAAGATCTAGTATAAAGCGATGTACTTGCTTTAGCATGCTCTTATTCCATGCGTTCTTTGAGCGAATTACGATACTGTTTGGGGGTAATGCCATACTGTCGTTTGAAAATACTAATAAAATAAGACGGGTTTGAAAAATTGAGCTCATAACTTATTTCAGTAATAGAGCGCTCAGTTTGCCCTAAAATGCGCGTTGCATGATATAGCCGATGCTTAAGTGCATGCTTGGCATAGGCTGTATGAAAAACCTTTTTGAATAGTCGGGCAAAGTGTGAAGGCGACAAAAAACAGAGTTCTGCAGCTTCCTCTAATGAGAGGTTAACACTTGAGCTTTTTTTGAAGAGATCAGCCACGGGCTTTATTTTATTAAAGCTAACGGATTCCTCGAGGTGCCTACTTTCTTGAGAAATATTTTTTTGATCACCTTCTAGTACTAAACTAATAGCAAGCCGAAGTAGTTGTAAGCTTTTTAAGCTGTTAGGGTTTTCGTTGTAACTATTTAGCAGCCATAATAAAACAGTATGTAACTGTTCTTTATTATTTTTATTTAATCGAAAGTGCCTGCTTTTTTGCAATAATTTTGATTCTTCGGCTAGGTTTTCTTGGTCAAAAAATTGTGGGGATATTTGTAATATATACCAAGATTTATTGCGTTCGCTTAATTCGTAGTTGTGCGTTTCTAGGCTGGGTGTAAAGACAACGTCATGGTCTTCTAGTATTGATTCACCTTCATGGTCGATATACATGCCTTCTATGCGTTCAAAACAAATGAATTCATGCACTTGATGAAAATGTGTTTTGCAAGAATAATCTTCATCATGCAAGTAGCATACATGATGTATTTCAAACTGGCAGCCGCCTTTAATACTAAAGGGTTCGCAATAAACGGAAGGTGTATTCATGGTTTTTATAATTTTATTTGATTGTTAAAAATAACTAACGTGTTTTTATTGTAACGTTTTTATTATAGATAGTGAGAGAAAAAATGATAGCATCAAAAGCCGCAATTGCGGATGGTAAAGGTGGTTTTTTTATTGATACCATTCATGTTGGTGAACCGTTGGATGATGAAGTGCTTGTTGAATTAAAGGCTTCGGGTATTTGTCATACGGATTGGGATTCTATTTGTACATGGAAAGATACCTTTGTATTGGGCCATGAAGGGGCGGGAGTTGTTAAAGCTGTTGGCTGTAATGTAACAAAGGTTTCTCCAGGCGATAAAGTTATTTTAAATTGGGCAATTCCGTGTGGTGCGTGTTTTCAGTGCCATCATGGGAATGTACATATTTGCGAATCAAATAACCCCGTGACGAGCCCCGGGTTAGATGGGCATGCGCATGGTGCTGCTTGCCAGTTTAATAATGCTGATTTAAAGCGTTCTTTTCATCTTGGTACAATGAGTGAATATACTGTCGTAAAAGAAGCAGCCGTTGTTAAAATGACGACTGATATTTCGTTCAGTAGTGCGTCAATTGTTGGTTGTGGTGTGATGACCGGTTACGGTTCTGTGGTTAACGCTGCCAATGTGAAGGCCGGCTCTAGTGCTGTAGTCATTGGCTGCGGTGGCGTTGGTTTGAATGCTATTCAGGCAGCAAAAATATCGGGTGCTGCAACCATTATTGCTGTTGATTTAGATCCTTCTCGCATAGAGCAAGCAAAGAGTTTTGGCGCAACACATGGTGTGATTGCAGACAAAAATGATGCTTCTCTTGCATCGGTTGTAGAGGAAGTGAAAAAATTAACGGATGGTCGAGGCGCTGATTATGCCTTTGAATGTACAGCTGTTCCGGCTTTGGGGGCTGCGCCGTTGGCTATGATTCGAAGTGCTGGTGTTGCTGTTCAGGTTTCGGGTATTGAGCAGAAAATTGATTTTGACTGTGAGTTGTTTGAGTGGGATAAACAATATATCAACCCTTTATACGGCCAGTGTAAGCCGGATCAAGACTTTGCAAGTATTTTGAAACATTATGAATGTGGCAATTTAAAATTAGATGAGCTGGTCACAAAAGAGTATTCGTTAGACAATCTTGATCAAGGTTTCGAAGATCTCTTGGCAGGCCGTATTGCTAAGGGTGTTGTGCTATTAGGTGATTAGTCTTTTTGATTAAACTACACCTTAGTTAGCGCTTTTAAAATTGCAATATTTGAATACAAAGTGTAAGCATGTTTTATTTTTGGCGTGCTTGCAATTTTATAGTGTCCATAAATTGAGCTTATGTATCGGTGTGATTCACTGGCTGATTTTCATTGTTTGAAAATCCAGTACTTTTATACATTTAATTTTCTATACGCTTAATTCTTATACGTTTGAGTTTTTCTAAAAATAGAGTCTTCGAGGTCAATATATGACTGTTATGCGAGTTGAGCCGTCAAATTCACACTATATGCCTGATGCTGTTGACTACATCACGATAGAATCAAGTTTTCTCAAGCGTCGTGCAGATGTCAGTTTGTATGGTGCAAGCAGTACATTATCAGACTTACCGATCATCGTTTTATTGCATGGCGTATACGG
>CALIUX010000141.1 GCA_938048505.1 uncultured Pseudomonadales bacterium | reverse complement strand
GTGCATTCAATGGTTGAGTATATCGATGGCTCTGTTATTTGCCAGATGGGCATGCCCGATATGCGCACGCCCATTGCTAATTGTTTGAGTTGGCCTAAACGTATACAAGCGGGTGTTGAGCGGTTAGATTTCACATCCCTTTCGCAGCTTGAATTTGAAGCGCCTGATATTGAACGTTTTCCTTGTCTAAAGTTGGCAATGGATGCAATCGCTCAAGGCGGAAGCCTTCCTGCTGCGATCAATGCTGCAAACGAGGTGGCAGTTGATGCTTTTTTAGCGGAGCGCATCGGCTTTTTAGAGATTGCCCAAGTCGTTGATGATGTGGCGAGTCGCTGGTCGCAGGGCGAACCAACACAGCTGGGTGATGTCTTAAATGCCGATCGCGAAGCCAGAATGTTGGCAACATCCAGTATCATGCGTATGCAACATTAACTAGGTGGCTTGTGGAATTACTTCAAACAATTTTAGTTTTTCTGTTCGTTTTGCTCATACTTGTTTCGATTCATGAGTGGGGGCACTTTATTGTCGCACGTTGGTGTGGTGTCAAAGTTCAGCGTTTTTCAGTTGGCTTTGGCAAGCCGTTTTGCCGTTTCTATGATAAGCATGGTACTGAGTTTGCGATTGCACCAATACCTCTTGGTGGGTACGTCAAAATGCTGGATGCTTCAGATGAACATCTTCTAGCAGAAGACAAGAATAAAACCTTTGATAGCCGTAAGACATGGCAAAAAGTTGCTATTTTATTGGCTGGCCCCGGCGCTAATTTTATTTTGGCGGTATTGGTGTTTTGGTGGCTAGCCATGCAGACAGCCGTTTTGCCTAGTCCCGTTGTAGGCAGTGTTGAGCCTGAGACGCCCGCTGCATATGCGGGGATGGAAGCAGGTCAACAGATATTAGCTGTCGATGGTATTGCCACTCCTAGTCGAGCCGATGTTTATGAGCGTCTAACCTATCGTCTTGGTGAGACAGGGAGCATTTTGCTCACCGTCAAATACCCTGGTGAGAGCGACTTAACCTATGATATGGCCCTCTCCGTTGAAAAATGGTTAAGGGGCGTTGAAGCTCCCAATCCAATCGAAGGTTTAGGTCTGACTTTTTATCGACCTGAAATTCTTATGTCGTTAAGAGGGATAGTAGAAGGGAGCGCAGCAGAGCAGGCAGGTATGCAGGCTGGCGATAAAATTCTTCAAACGGATGGCCAGTCATTTGACTCTTGGGCCGCATGGACTGACTATATTAAGGCACACCCTAATCAATCCGTTGAAGTGATCATTGAACGTGATCAAAAGAGACTGACCCTACAAGCCACGCCATCTTCTGATCGTGATGATTCGGGTCGCTTGATCGGCCGGTTAGGTGTATACCCCGATCAAGCGCCTTGGCAAGATGAAATGTTGATTACACGTAAACTCGCTTTTATGCCCGCGTTCTCTAAGGCTATTGACGATACTTGGTCTAATTCCGTTATGGTATTGGTCTCCGTTAAAAAACTGTTTCTGGGCGAGATTTCGACTAAAAACTTGAGTGGACCCATTGGCATTGCTAAAGTTGCCGGCGACTCTGCAAGAGCGGGCTTACAATATTATCTGCACTTTATGGCAGTATTAAGTGTCTACCTAGGTGTATTTAATTTATTGCCCATCCCTATTTTAGATGGCGGACGCATTGTTTTTTGCCTTGCTGAAGGCCTTAGAGGGCAACCACTTTCTGACAAAATTAAGCTGATGAGTATGCAGTTTGGACTAGCCCTTATGGCTGTTGTGATGGTACTCGCTTTTTATAACGATATATTACGCCTTTAATTATTTGGTGAGATTAGCTAAGTGATTAAAGCCATAAAAACCATTTTAGTAAGAGCATATTTGCTGGTGAAACGTTTTTTCTGTTTGATTCAATCCTCTTTTACAGCACGATTTAGCTATTTTGTTAAACAATCTGCGCGATATATTTCTCATGGTGGGCATCTCTTGCCTTGGCATAAAGGCGCGGCTAAATCGCTTTGTCGGCTATCGGTTGTCTTTAGCCTGCTGTTGACTTCTTTGCATGCAACAGGAGAGGAATTCCAAATAACTGATATTCAGTTGGAAGGGTTACAGCGTGTTTCACCTGCGCCAATCTTTGCTGCGTTACCTATAGAGGCGGGTGATTACGCTGATCGTGAAAGTATTGCCGCCACAATGCGTTCATTATTTGAAACCGGCTTTTTTACTGACATTAAAATTCTGCGTGAAGGCAATGTCATGATTGTGCGTGTCTTCGAGCGTCCGGCTATCAGCGCTGTCAACCTGGATGGAAACAAAGCCATTAAGTCTGAACAGCTCGAAGAAGTGATGACCGATAATGGTTTGACTCAGGGTGAAATATTAAAACGACAAGTGTTAGAAGGCCTTGTTCGAGAGCTTGAGCGTCAATATGTAGCGCAAGGTCGTTACTCTGCCTCGGTAGAGACAGAAATTGTTTCAAAGCCCAACAATCAAGTCGAAGTGAATATTAATATTGATGAAGGTAAAGTTGCAGGTATTCGTCATATCAATATTATCGGAAACGAAAAATTTAAAGAAAAAGAGCTTATAGAACTGTTCGAATCTAAAGAAGCCGGTTGGCTTTCTTGGTTAACCAGTAATAACCGCTATGCCAAAGAGCGGTTAAAAGGTGATATTGAAAAGCTTGAGTCTTTTTACCTTGATCGTGGTTATCTTGATTTTGAGGTTGTTTCAAGCCAGGTATCATTAAGCTCAGATAAGAAAAACATTTTTGTGACGCTCAATATCTCAGAGGGAGATGTGTATACCGTCACAGAGATTGAAGTGGCGGGTGATACCATCTTGCCGGAGTCAACAATTCGACGTTTAGTACTTTTACGTGAAGGTGAAACCTTTGCTCAAAACTTGATGACGGCAACCAGTGAGTATATTAACTCTCTGCTAGGGAATGCAGGTTATACCAATGCTGAAGTCGAAGGTATTCCCGAGCCTAATACTGAAGATAAAACGGTTAAAGTTACTTTTTTTGTTGACCCTAAAAAACGCGTCTACGTACGCCGTGTTCTTTTTAGTGGCAATGCTCGCACCTCTGATGAAGTTTTGCGCCGTGAAATGCGTCAAATGGAATCTGCTGCTGCGTCTAACTCTCGCATTGAAAGGGGTAAGGTTCGTCTAGAGCGGCTTGGCTATTTTAAAGATGTCTCTGTAGAAAATATTCCTGTTCCAGGAGCAGAAGATACCGTAGATGTGCAATATACAGTCGAAGAACAGCATTCTGATTCTGTTAGCGCTAGCGTGGGTTATTCTCAGAATATTGGTGCGACGATTGGTGCAAACTTACAGATTAATAACTGGCTTGGTACGGGTAAGCGTGTAGGCATTAATTTAAACCATAGCCGCTTTCAAACAGCGTATAGTTTTTCTTATACAGACCCTTATTTCACGCCTGATGGCGTCAGTCGTGGAATTAGCTTGTATTATCAAGAGCGTGATACCCGTGTTATTCGCAGTCAATCGAGTTATGGTACAAATCGCTACGGCGTTGATTTAACCTTTGGTTATCCCGTAACAGAAGTGCAGCGTTTGAATTTTGGCGTGGGCTATAACCACCTTGAAATTATTACTAGTGGTTTTGCTGCACAGGAAATTCAATCAAGCTTTAGGCAATTAGATTTGAATGAACGCCCTTATCTCTATGTTAATCAAGATGATATTCTGACGAATGCAGATCTGCTGTCAGATTCTTTATTTCAAGATATAGCGTTGCCAGTGCAATTTGTGAGAGATGAAAACTTAATTACCGATATTGAACCAGGTTTCATTGATCGTCACGGGGACACCTTCGATACGTTTACAGGCAATATCGGGTGGGTCAGAAATACTCTCAATCGAGGGGTTCTTGCTAATCGTGGTAATTCTCAATCTGCTCGTTTAGAGTTTTCGGCTCCAGGAAGTGACTTAGAATATTTTCGCATTGAGCTATCGGGTGAGTATTACAAGCCGTTAACTCGACATTTCACCCTGAAATTAAAAGGAAATGTGGGTTATGGTGATGGCTATGGCGATATGGAACGCCTTCCGTTCTTTGAAAGCTTTTATGCTGGTGGTTTTGGGTCTGTTCGCGGTTTTGAGCGTAGTTCTCTTGGGCCCAGACAAACACCAGAGATTCAATATGCAACTAATCCAACTGAATATCGTGGTATAGACTCTAATAATGATGGCATTTTGGATATATTCAGGCCTAGCGGATTAGGTTATATATTGTGTAATCAAGATGAAAGAACCTTTGGCACTGAATGTCGTACAGATAAACTGGGATTAAATGTTGGATCAGTTTCCCCTAATCGACGCTCTATCGGTGGTAATTTCTTAGTTGAGATGTCGAGTGAAATTTTATTCCCTCTTCCTTTTTTAAAGGATCAGCGTTCTGTGCAAACAGGAGTATTTGTTGATGCCGGTAATGTCTTTGACTCAGATTGCGGTCGTTTTCAAACCAATTGTTTTGGCTTTGATTGGAGCAAGTTGGCAGCCTCTTACGGTATAGGTATGACATGGATTTCCCCAATGGGACCATTAACCTTTAGTTTGTCAAAGCCTTTCCAAGCTTCGGAGATAGAAGAGTCTCAG
>CALIUX010000140.1 GCA_938048505.1 uncultured Pseudomonadales bacterium | reverse complement strand
GGCGTACCCCACAAATTGATTCAAACTAATCGACTTCTCAATAGCCGTGCATTTTCGCGTGCGCTTTCACGCTTCATAAAAAGCGCTCAGAAAAATGTGGAATAAGCTCATAACTGAATAAACTCAGAGGAGCGCAATATGAGCTACAAACTCGATTTTTACCTTAAATATCAGAGGTCAGCCTTTATTGTCACCTAGCGCCCCCCTGCTGTGGCGCCAGAATAAATACACATTATTTATCATGCACTTAGCTTACAATAACGGTATAATCATGCGCTTTTTTTAGACATTATCACGTATAACCGTGCCGCTTATTAGAGTCTATCGCCTGATGCGATGAAGGCAGAGGCTGCACTCAAAGGTTCCCAATTCATTATGAGTAACAAGCGTACAATCTTGGTCACTAGCGCCCTGCCCTATGCCAATGGGTCGATCCATCTAGGGCATATGGTTGAAACCATTCAAACCGACATATGGGTACGCTTTCAAAAGCATCGCGGTCATGATTGCACTTATGTGTGCGCAGACGATGCACACGGCACGGCGATTATGCTTACGGCAGAAAAAGCTGGCATTACCCCAGAAGAGCAAATCGAACGTGTACGCATTGAGCATGAGGCCGACTTTGCAGGCTTCACCATTGACTTTGATCACTACCACACGACGCACTCTCCCGAGAACAAGGCACTTTCTGAGCTAATCTATAATCGCCTTAAAGCAAACGGCCATATTAGCGAAAGAGAAATCACACAGGCGTTTGACCCCGAAAAATCACTCTTCCTTGCCGATCGATACATCAAGGGCACATGCCCAAAGTGTAAAGCGGAAGATCAGTACGGTGATAACTGTGAAGTCTGTGGTGCAACGTATTCACCGATGGATTTGCTGGATGCCAGCTCAGTGATATCCGGCGCTAAACCGATTGCAAAAGCTTCTAAGCATTTATTCTTTAAATTACCTGAATTCACGGAATTTTTACAAGAATGGACTCGTGCAGGCCACCTTCAGCCCGAAGTAGCAAATAAACTGGCAGAATGGCTAGATAGCGGCCTACAGGAATGGGATATATCGCGTGATGCGCCCTACTTTGGCTTTGAGATACCAGGCGAAAGTGGTAAATACTTTTATGTTTGGCTCGATGCACCAATCGGCTATATGGCTAGCCATCAGCATTATTGCGAAAAAAACGGGCTCAACTTTGAGCAGTATTGGGCAAAAGATAGCCAAGCCGAGGTTTATCACTTCATTGGTAAAGACATTATCAACTTCCACGCCCTATTCTGGCCCGCCATGCTTACCTCAGCGGATTTTCGAACGCCTACGCGTGTTTTTGCACATGGTTTCTTAACCGTTGACGGCAAAAAGATGAGTAAGTCGCGCGGTACGTTTATTAAAGCCAGCACTTACTTGAAGCATCTTGATCCAGAATATCTACGTTACTACTACGCAACCAAGCTAACGGGCGGTGTAGATGACATCGACTTGAACTTAGAAGACTTTGTGACACGCGTAAACAGTGACCTCGTTGGGAAAGTGGTCAATATTGCAAGTCGGACCGCTAAATTCATTACCAAAGCGGGTGGTGTTTTATCGGCCAACAACCCGAATGAGGCGCTTTGGCAGCAATTTGTCGATAAAAACCATCACATTGCTGAATTGTACGAAGAAAGAGAGTACGGCAAAGCCATGCGTGAAATTATGGCCCTCGCCGATGCAGCCAACGAATACATTGCTGAAATGGCGCCCTGGTCACTGAATAAAGACCCTTCGCAAGCCCAAGCCGTACAGGATGTTTGCAGCTTAGGCATTAATTGCTTTGCTGCACTGATGACATTCCTAAAACCTGTTTTACCGCAAACAGTCAGTAAGGCCGAAGCGTTTTTGAATGCCGAGCTATCATGGGCCGAAGGCATTCATTATCTAAAAGAACACAAGATTGACACCTTTAAGCCATTGATGACACGCATCGACATGAAAGCCATTGATGCAATCGTAGATGAAAGCCAAGAAACCGCTGCCGTGCCTTCATCTGAAACAGCCGCTCCCAGCACAAGCGACAACCCTTGGCTTACCAAGGAGCCCGTTGCGGATGAAATAGAGTTCAATGACTTTGCCAAAGTTGACCTACGCATTGCTAAAATCGTGAATGCAGAGTCAGTTGAAGGCGCTGACAAACTCCTTCGCCTAACACTGGATATTGGCGAAACTAAAAATGTCTTTGCTGGTATCAAAAGCGCCTATCAGCCCGAGACGCTTATCGGTAAGCTGACGGTTATGGTGGCAAATTTGAAACCACGCAAGATGAAATTTGGCTTGTCAGAAGGCATGGTTCTCGCAGCAGGTCCAGGCGGTAAAGACCTGTTCATCCTTGAGCCTCACGCCGGTGCGCAGCCGGGCATGCGAGTAATGTAATGACCGAATTCTTTGTCATTTTTATTGGTGCCGTACTGGTCAATAACTTTGTGCTGGTGCAGTTTCTAGGGCTATGCCCGTTTATGGGTGTATCCAATAAGCTGGAAACAGCCATCGGCATGGCAGCGGCAACCACTTTTGTTCTGACACTGGCCAGTATTTGTAGTTACATGGTGCATGCATGGGTGCTTGAGCCGCTCGGTTTAACGTTTCTCAAAACGATTAGCTTTATTTTAGTCATTGCGGCAGTTGTGCAGTTTGCCAAGATGTTTATTGAGAAAACAAGCCCGCTTTTATACCGCGTGTTGGGCGTGTTCTTACCGCTTATCACGAGTAACTGTGCTGTATTAGGCGTAGCACTTCAAAACACTAACAAAGCACATACATTTGCAGAATCTGCTCTATATGGCTTTGGGGCAGCCGCTGGTTTTTCGCTGGTGTTAGTATTATTTTCCGCTATGCGTGAAAGGTTGGCAGCGGCCGATGTGCCCGTCAATTTTAAAGGGGCCGCTATCGGCATGATTACCGCAGGCTTGATGTCATTGGCATTTATGGGGTTTGCAGGGTTAGTTTAATCGCAATTTAAATGGTGTTTTAAATTAAACAGGTGCCGTTTAGGCCACCTCCGCTGGCACCAAAGCAATTGACCCTTACCTCACATAGCTCAGCAAGACGAGTATAGTAAAACGCATGATAATTGATTGGTTTTTAAGCAACCCAATAGTTGGCGCACTGGCTGTGCTGGCTACGTTATCGCTTATTTTTGGTGCGATATTGGGCTTTGCAGCCGTAAAGTACAAGGTTGAAGGTGACCCACTTGTTGAGCAAGTAGATGCACTGCTGCCTCAAACACAGTGTGGTCAATGCGGTCACCCCGGCTGTAAACCCTACGCCGATTCTATTGTTAACAATGGTGAAGCCATCAACCATTGCCCGCCCGGTGGGCAGGCCACCATCAATGCACTAGCCGATTTACTTGGTGTTGACGCGCCTTCTCTTGATGCAGAACATGGCGAAGAGAAAGAAGTTAAGCAAGTTGCCTTTATTCGCGAAGAAGATTGCATCGGTTGTACAAAGTGTATTCAGGCTTGTCCTGTTGATGCCATTATTGGCGCTCAGAAAAAAATGCATACGGTCATAACCAGTGAGTGCACCGGTTGTGACTTATGCATTGAGCCCTGCCCCGTCGACTGCATTGATTTACTGCCCGTCGAGACTGATGTTAAGCAGTGGATATGGGAAAAACCCTCCCCCATTATTATTGCTACAGATAAGAACAACGCTTCAGAAAAAGAGACGCCAGAGGCCGCAGCATGAGACAAGTTTGGACCGTACCTGGCGGCGTACACCCACCTGAAAATAAACATCAATCCATGCAAGAGCCGCTTGCCGACTGCTCTTTGGCTGATGAATATATTCTGCCTCTGAACCAACACATCGGAGCACCTGCAGCGCCTTTAGTTGAGGTGGGCGATACAGTCAAAAAATACCAATGCATCGCAGAACCCGAAGGGGTTTTTAGTGCAGGCGTCCATGCCCCCACTTCAGGTAAAGTCATTGCTATTGAAGAGCGTTTTATCGCGCACCCATCGGGCCTTAAAGCGCCTTGCATTGTCATAGCCGCAGATGGCCATGATTCAGCTTATGAACTCACCCCATGTGATACACCTTTTGCCCTTGAGCACGAGGCAATTATCAGCCGAATTCGTGCGGCAGGGCTAGCAGGTATGGGCGGCGCAGGATTTCCCTCTGCCGTTAAGCTCAACCCACGCGCTAATACACCCATTGACACACTCATATTGAATGGCACCGAGTGCGAGCCCTACATCACCGCAGATGACATGCTGATGCAAACCGCTGCAGACGATGTGATTCATGGCGCACGCTTACTGGCTCACACACTCAACAACCCTAAAAATATTATTATTGGCGTCGAAGATAACAAGCCTGATGCGATTGCCGCACTCACACGTGCAGCCCAAAAATATTCACCCGAATACTCAACCCAAATAGAGGTTGTGAGCTTTCCAACCAAATACCCTTCTGGTGGTGAAAAGCAACTTATTTATATCTTAACGGGCAAAGAGGTCGCCAGCGGTAAGCTGCCTTCCGACTTAGGGATTGTGGTGCAAAATGTCGGCACAGCGGCTGCCGCTTGGCGAGCCGTTCGCTATGGCGAACCTTTGATCGAGCGTATTACAACCGTTGTAGGTGAAGCACTCGGCACTCAGCGCAACATGAAAGTGCGCATTGGAACGCCCATTTCACACATACTTGAAGAGAATGGTTTCCAGGCACCGTCACACTCTCAAAGCTTTAGCAGCCCAAGCCCAAGACTGATTGTTGGCGGGCCCATGATGGGGTTTGCCATAGAACAAACGACTGTTCCTGTTGTGAAAACAACTAACTGCGTCATTGCACCCAGCCAAGCAGAAATGCCAGAAGCACCGCCACAGCAAGCCTGTATTCGCTGTGGTCATTGTGCCGAAGCGTGCCCTGCAGGCCTTCTGCCCCAGCAATTGTATTGGTATGCCCGTGCTGAAGAACACGATAAATTACAAAGCCATAATTTATTTGATTGCATCGAGTGTGGCGCTTGCTCATATGTATGCCCCTCGGCTATTCCGTTAGTTCAGTACTATCGCAATGCAAAAGGCACGATTCGCCAAGCAGAAGCTGATAAACTAAAAGCCGATAAAGCCCGATTACGCTTTGAACAAAGACAAGCTCGTATTGCCAAGATTGAAGAGGCCAAAGAAGCTAAGCGCCTAGCACGCAAAGCCGCAGCAGAAAAAAATAAAGCCAAAGCAGCCAAACAAGCGGCTGAAGCCGCATCGGCTACTGGGTCAGCGACCGATGATAAGAGCGATCTTGTATCAAAAGCGATACATGCAGCAAAGGCACAACAGTCTGAGATAACACCCGAACAAGAGCGCGCTAAACTATCACGCACGTTCGAAAGTCTTAAAAGTCGTATTGAAAAAACAGAGCAGCAAATTAAAGACGCTACGGGCGATACCAGCCGAACCGAAACCCTTAATGCAAAATTGAAGCAAACACAGCTAAAAATAAAAGAAGCCGAACAGAAACTGGCTAATTTTGATGCACAATCCAGTACTGGCCGCCCTGTATCGCCTGGCTCAGGCAGCAGTCTTGGGCAAGCAGCTCAGAAACAATCAGCAGCTGCATCATCGGGCAATTCTAGCAAGCCCGCCACCTCAGCAGAAAAAACCGTATTGACGCTGCGAAAACGCATTGCCACAGCCAAAGAAAAACTAGCAGAAGCAAAAGCTGAGCAAAAAACCAGTGCTGATGCATTAGAGCAAGGTGTTAAAAAGCTGGAAGATAAATTGGCTGATGCATTAAAAACATTGGATGCTAAACCCGAGAGTCTAAATGCCTCCGCGCCAAAAGAAGCTGCCCCGCTCGACGCGGCCAGCGCAGCAATTTTAAAGGCCCAAGAAAAAGCCAAAGCTGCAGCAAGCCTAACGCCAGAGGAAAAACAAGCTGCTGCGATTTTATCGTTAGAAAAGCGCATCGAAAAAGCCAAAGACAGGTTAAAAAATGCTCAACAAAATAATGATGACAATATTGAAGCCTTTACAACCGGCCTTCAAAAGCTTGAAGACAAGCTAGCCAAGCTGAAAAATTAGCCTGATTAGGTATTTTAATGGTCAAAACAGGTAAAAAGTCTGATCGATTTAACCACTGCAACAAAAAAGTTATTACAATGGCAGACAATACAGAAACCGATAAAAACTGTATGTCTTTAATGTGCAAGACTCAGCTTCGTTGAAGATTAAAATTTACCATTAAGACCTTATAACAACCTTTAGGAGCATTTAAATGTTAGAAAAAATTAACGCTTTTTTTGCAGATGGGAACTGGATCGATAGCATCCTGCCCTTCTTGACAAACCTCGCCATTGCGATTGCAATCTATATTATTGGTAAGTGGGTTGCTGGCTATGTTGTCAAGATTATTGATAAGGCGATGGAAATGCGCAAAATGGATTTGGCATTGCGTCAATTCCTTTCTGCTATTATCAAAACAGTCTTTTCGTTTGTTATCCTTCTTATCGCTGTTGAGCAACTAGGTGTTGACACAACATCATTACTAGCTCTACTGGGTGCGGCAGGCTTAGCGGTTGGTCTTGCATTAAAAGATTCGCTGTCTAACTTCGCATCAGGCGTCATGCTCATTTTATTCAAGCCATTCAAAATTGGTGATTTCATTGAAGCGGCTGGTATTTCAGGTGTCGTTGAGCGCATCGAAGTATTCAACACTATCGTTCGCACTGGCGACAACAAAGAAATCGTTGTACCAAATGGGCAAATCTACGGCGGCACCATCACAAACTATTCAGCGCGT
>CALIUX010000139.1 GCA_938048505.1 uncultured Pseudomonadales bacterium | reverse complement strand
ATGAGCCGACATTATGCCAGTAAAAATGAGAAGATGGTGAGCCTGAAGAGGTTTTTGTCAGCCACATCACTACGTCGATACGCAATGAGGTATGAACTGAGCGGCCAAAAATAACACTGCCAACTTAAAATACTGTTTTTTTTCGCCCACCCACAAAACAAGAAAAAATTAATTAAAATAAACAAACCACCAAAACGATAACATGCTATACAAACTCAAGAAAGTCAAAAGATCAATACCCTAAAATAAATGAGGATTTTAGATCTATGAAATTTTATAGCATATTACTTTCACTTTTCATTCTTTCTAGCTTCGGCTGTAGCGGTTCTTCTGATTCGAAAGATACCCCAGAAGAGAAGGGGTTAACGGGTTTATGGTTCGGAGAATTCGCTGAGACAGACGAAGATGATGATTTAGGAGATGTGGGGGATGTTTATCTAATATCAATTGATAGCAACGGCATGGCAACAGATTACGATTGCACGCCAAGCGGCTATGCTCTTTCCCCAATAAATATAAGAATATTAGATGAAAATAACACAACCAATTTTGAGCGGGTCACCGCTGAAGAATCCTTTCCCAGAAAGGAGATTTATGAACTTAGCGGCAGTGAGCTAATAGTTACTTTAGAAGATCAATACGATCTTGGTATGGGCGATGTCAGTGTTGAGAGCTCAACATTTGCATTGAGTAAAATTTCTGACATCCCATCTGTTTGTAATGATAACGCCACGGGCATCTCTAATGTCAGCCCATCAGTTATAACAGCGAACTCTATGAATAGATTTGATATAAGCTATAGCTACCGAATAGAGCATCCAGAAAAAACAGGTAGAGTAGCTCAACTCGTATTGGAAGTATTTTCTACGGACGCCCAAGGAGAAGTTACTGGCAGCGAAAATAGTGTTGTTGAATCTGCCGCTATTACAGATGGAAGAATACAGAATGGAGATTTTAGCTATATAACCAAATCGATAAAATCTTCAGCTGGAGGAACATTGAGATTCATATTAAACATTGCCTACACAAGGGCTCCGGGGCCCGCTATTGGAGAAGGCATAACAGGTGAAATTAGCCCAAATGACACCTTCTTCACTGTTAATGTTAACTAATCACAGCATTTGAGAGCATTACTATTTTAAGACCTTAGCCATAAAGCTTTAAATATAAAATCTTAGGTACAAAACCGCTTGATGGCCCATAGACTTATGAGCCATCAAGGCAATTCAGAAAGATAAGTTTACAAACTAGGATGCTGGTTTAACAAAAATGTTGCCCAGCGGTTATCGGGCGCTAGCGATACGGCCTGCTGCCAATATTTTCGCGCCTGCATGACATCACCCTGCTCTAAAAACGTTAGCCCCATCAAAATGGTCGCGTCATCATGCCCCCAATAGCGGGGAGAGTGCTTGTGAGATTGATAAAAAGATAACGCCTTTTGTAGCGTACTCTGTGCTTTCACTTTGCTACCCCCAAACATCGTAGGCGTATGGTATTCTATCGTAGCCTTACACAGCAGAACCATAGGGTTATTCGGCTCCATTGCATACGCTTTTTTCATTAAGGCACTAGATCGTGGGCCGTAAACAACGGCTTTAGCAGGCTCAGCGTTAATGGCAAAGCCATAAACATTAGCGAGTAATGCAGTGCTTTCTGCATCGTTTGGGTTCGCATCAGTATGCTGTTGAAGTATTTCAATCAAATGAGATAATACACTCGCTGCTTGCGAGCGCTGATTGCTGTAGAAATACTTGGTTGATAAGCGGTAATTCGCAATAAATGCATCATACCCCTGCAAAGTTTCAGTTAATGCACTCAGCCGATCGGCTGTATCACTGTTAAATGCCCTCTCAATTTGATGTATTTCAGCAGGGCCTGCCTGACTTGTCTCAACAAAAAGAGAACCTATTAATAAGCCTACAGTCAAAAAAGAAAGTTTTTTTCGTAATGCCATGAGTCTACCCTCAATGATTAAGCGCCGCCCCCACGAGGCAGTTTTAAACGCTACCAACACATTATGAAAAAAAGAGAGCAAAAAAATAATTGTAAGGTGTAATCTCTTTTCATGACGATTGTCACTTTCTACAATCCAGCAAGTTAACGCTGATATGAATGTTAATGCAAATAGATCAACACGATCCATACCAAGATATTCCATATCAACCTACCTAGCGCATTACCCAATATATTTTATTTACTAGAACCTAAACAGGTCATGAGTCTTTTATGTTAGTCGGCTTTGATTACGGCACATCAAATTGTGCCATTGGTGTTTTTGAATCCCTTTCACAACCTTCGCAACTGAACCACCCCATCCAACTGATTCCGCTTGATAAGCAAAATAACCAACCTACTCCCTATTTACCTTCACTGGTGTATTCCGAGTCGCGCGAATCCATTGTGGAATACGTCAGCCAGCACATCTCAGCGACTCAAGACAAGGCGGATTTTTGCCAAGCCCGCAAGGGACAGTTAACACTGGCACAGCAATTTAGACTCTCACAAGGTATACCAAACGATGAGGTTCTCACTCATTTTGGTCATCAAGCCATGGCTGAATATCAGCAAGCTCCTCAGGAAGGCTTTTTTGCTAAGTCACCCAAATCATTTTTAGGTGCAACGGGGCTTTCTCAAGGGCATCTCGACTTTTTTGAGGATATTGTTGCAGCCATGATGCTACACGCTAACCAGCAATGTATAGCGCATACGGCCTCCCAACCAACCGATGTCGTCATTGGGCGGCCAGTTAATTTTTCTAACCTAGATAGCGCTAAAGGGAATAAACAAGCCATTGACTTACTAACGCGCGCTGCGAAGCGCTGCGGCTATCAGAATATTGAGTTTTTGTATGAGCCCCTTGCAGCCGGCTTAGCCTTTGAACAATCGTTACCTAAAGACCAATTAGTACTGGTATTGGACATTGGCGGGGGTACATCTGACTGCACGATTATGCACATGGGGCCAAGCTATAAAGACAAGTTGGACCGTACCGAGCAGGTCATCGCACATACGGGTATTCGCATTGGCGGGAATGACTTAGATATTGCATTGGCAGCCCATTCCATCATGCCGCTTTTAGGTATGGGCTCAGAAACAAAAGATGGCCTACCCATCCCAGCTAAATATTTTTTAAATGCCGTACGCATTAATGATGTGAATGCCCAAAAGCAGTTTTATAGTACGCTCACACATCGAGAAATTACGGCTTTGCAATCTCAAGCCAAAGCACCGCTTAAAACACAACGTTTACTGACATTATTGGAAGAGCAAAAAAACTTTGCAGTTATCAAAAGCTGCGAACAGACCAAAATCGATTTATCCCTCAATACACACTGCAATACCGCGTTGGACTACCTTGAATCAGGCTTAGAAACTAATATTTCAGTCGATGATTTCACGGCGGCTATCACGCGACCCTTACAACAAATCATCAGCTTACTGGATGAGACATTACAACAAGCACAAAGCCAGCCCGATGCAGTCTTCATTACCGGCGGTAGCGGACAATCACCCGTTGTAAGGCAAGCCGTTCAAGCCTTTTTAAAAGATATTCCTGTTGTTGATGGAGATCACTTTGGCAGCGTGGTCAATGGGCTCACCCACTGGGCTCAAAAGTGCTTTGCGTAGCTGTGTTAATACACGGCAATTGCATTGTTATTACCGTTTATTAAATAGCCGTAAAACCTAGCTGCCTCACTAGCTTTACTCAATCTAGTTGTATACTACCGCCCTCGCAGGCGGTAGTACTCATGGTCTTATTTACCGTAACGCTTTGGATAAATATCTGTCATAACTTCTTTCACCGCTGAGATCATCTCAGGGTAAGGAATGTCAGTACCCGTCACAAAACCAATATTGGCATTCTCGCCATCAAACGCTCGGCCTGATACAGGCTCATCAACATATTGGAACCAATGTGCGCCAACCATATAAGGCTTTTCAAGCAAGCTATGCATATAGTCTTTATACATTTGCGCACGATCTTTTGGGTTGGCTGCATGCACAATACCAGGTTGTAAAAAGCCTGTGCCATCAGTTGAGCCAATATGAAATTCGCCAATCACTACGGGCAAATCAACTTCATCTAAAAAGCCCCAGTGCTTAGGCTGCATGCCTTCTTCGTAAATATTAAAACTCAATACATCAGAATATGCTAAAGACGCTTTAATAATTTCATCGGGCATACCCCAGTTTGCCATTCTTGCTCCCATATACAAATGGTTAGGCAATGTGCGCTCTAGGGTATTGTGTACAACCGTGAAATACTGCTCGCCCAAGCGCTCTAGCATTTTAGATAAATCGGCTACATGCTGATCCGTAAAGGTCTTAAATGTGACACCTCGATCAAGCTCAGCCCACGATCCAATATGCGTCCCCCAAGCTGAATTGAGCTGGCTAATAGTCTGATATTGCTGACGTAAGTGACGACTAAAGGCTTTTTTAGCGGGACTGGATTGAGCATCTTTTGATAACGCATCCAAAATCACGCCGTAGCGCTGTGGAACCGTCCCTTCGCGTTCACCCCAGCTTTTTTCGTTATCGATAAAAATACCTACACACCAAGGCGAACGTTTGACATCGTCAGCAATTTTTTCGATGGTTAGCCGCGCACGCTCGGCAAAAACGGGGTCAAAGGGATCAGGCATTAAGCCCCAGTGATTCTCGTAGCCAGACAAGGTTTGGAAATCGCCAATAATCCAACCATTGGCAAAATAAGGCACCTGTTTGTATTCGTAAAAAGCCGGGTCAACCCAGTTACCAAAAGACGTGAACCCCCAATCTTTCATTCGCGCAAGCGTTACTTCTTCCCATTTTTTCACATACGACTCAGGCGAGGTCTGGCCATAACGACGCTCTAAGTTAGCGCGATAAAAACTGAATGTTTCACCGTGCTCAATAGGGCCTTTGTGAGTTGAACGACGATAGCTGTAATGCTCAGCTAAGGGGTCATCATAACTAGGTAGCCACTCAAATAAGTTATGACGCTCAGGCAGGGTGATGTAACGCGTTTCACGCGTTGAATCGGGCACTTTAATAATGCCCATTGAATCTTCTGGCGTCATCTCACCTTTTTTAACAATACGCACGTTAGGATCTTTAAAATCCACACCAGTTAATGTCGTTAAATTAGCCATACGAACATTTGCAGGGCCATGAGAGAAAAAGAGATAGCCTTCAGGGTCAACCATCCACCACTTACCATCGACTTTTTCAGTACGGAAATAACCTGTGGCTTTCAGCTTTGGCCCTTTTGCGTAACCCCCATACTGTGATCGATCGCCTACACCCTTAGAAGCAGCAAGCTCTGCGAGCTCTTTTTGAGCCGCTAATTTCAATTCCTTTTCTGAATGAATCTTAATTGGGTAGTCTTCTTTTGCATTCTGGCCAAATTTATCGACCAAGCCCGTTAGCCAATTAGCATTGGGAGAGGGGTTTTTGCGCAAACGAATATTTGAAACACTGATTGTCTTTTCTTCTAAAATACCAATTGAATAAAAAACTAATGAAGACAGCGCTGTGCGATCATATTCTCCTCGCCAAGATCGCCAGATCATCATCTTTTCTGATGTTTCCCAAGGCTCTGCATCGCCCCAAAAGCCGATGTCTGTTTCGGCCTGCTTACCACGCAACGGGATGTACACCGTACCTTTGTAATGTGCAGGCAAGCTCAATGAACGCGCCTGGCTATTGCCCTGCGGGTCTTTATTCATGACGTAGAAGTGTGTTGACACATCTTCATGGTTTTCGACTTCAAATGCGATGTGTGATTCAGGGTGCGCCGATAAGTCCCAACCATTAGGTGGCGTAATATGCACGCGGGAGGTATTTACATCGGGCGAAAATGTCATTGTGAGCTGGGTATGGCCTGATGAGGGTTTTAACTCAAAACGCGCTTCTTCTGCTTTTAGCCACTCTTGCTGCTGTGTGCTTTCCAACTGAATGAGTGGCTGCAGTAAGGTAGGCTCTGAGGTTTTGGATGCATGTTCTACGAGGCTTTTAACTGTTGTGCCTTCTCGATCGACATGACTACATGCTGCGGCAACTGCCGCCGCCAGCATGACCGCCGATGCTTTCATAACCATTTTGCATTCGCGTTTTTTTATTGTTTTTGCAACCATAAATACCTTCCTACCACTAAAGAGAATTTAAATGAGTGGCGTTTATAACATATTCATTTTTACAGCGGTATCCATAGGTACAATTTGAGCAATACACCACAGCAGGCAAAACTATACAAAGAGTTAACGTTATAATTTAAGGTCGATAAAACAAGTCACCATGTGGCCAGCTTTGCGTCTCTTTAATAATCTTCCACATGTCGCGATTAAAGGCTTTATACAAAGCTCGCCCAGCGGGCAGCCGCTGATTAAAGCTTGCGCACCACACAACGCCCTCTACGCTACGCACCATCAGTGTGGCGGCACCAATATTAGAGGAGCCATCATGGTACCAATGCTGGCCAGTACGCTTTTGTTGTATACGCAGACCCAGGCCATACCAAAAGCCCCTTTTACGCTCGGTAAGCGGTTGGTAAGCCGTGAGGCTGGAAACAGCTTGAGCGCTCAACACTGCGGGTCGCTTTAAGCCATCAATGTGGTTCATAAATTTGACAACATCATCCGTAGAAGCCACCCAAGCCCCTGATGCTCCCCACCCCTCTTGGTGACGCCCCGCATAAGGGTAAGGCGCAGGCGGCTCATCCTTAAAAACAGAGCGTACAGGCCCTGCATGGGCTAAGTCATAGTAGGTCACTTCATGTGTAAGCCTTTGAGTAAAACGAGTCTTGCCCAAAGCCATTGTATGGATACTCATCGGTTTTAAAATGGTCTGTTTGACATAACTCTCATACGATTGACCCGTAATCTTTTCAATAACCGCACCCAGCAAAGCATAGCCATAGTTTGAATAACGATAGGTTGTCGCCGGTTTTGCCATCAAGGGCTGAGTCGCTGCGTACCCTATCACTTGCTCAAAAGTAGGCGGGTGTGTTGCGTTATATTGCTTAGCAATTACGCGTGAAAGCGGCGGCTGCATGGGCGAGCTGATACGCCCAGATGTGTTATAGAAGCTTTGGCCACTGGTATGCCGCAATAAATCTTCAATAGTAATAGCGTATATATCAGGGTTGATTTTGGTGTTGGGCGGTAGGTGTAATTCACCCAGCAATTTATAAGGCCTGTCTGACAGCTTCAGTCGCTTTTGATCAACCAGATGCAAAATTGCAACGGCCGTGATGGGTTTAGAAACACTGGCGATTCGAAAAAGCGATTTTCGAGAAACCAGTGTTTTTTCATCGACATTGGCATAGCCAAAGCCTTTTGAGTAAACGAGACGGCCGCCTTTTGATACAGACAAAGAGGCGCCATTGACACCATGCTGATGCATGATGTTTTGCATCAATTCATCAAGTTGCGTGCTTAGCGATTGCGCTGTAGCGTTTGTACAGGCGACAAAAAGTAACATAACCCCTATCGCACAACTTATGGCAAAACCAAAACGTCGTAACACCATGAGCATCTCCAACCATCCTCAAAATCCCAAACATAATCAAACTGAGACAAACAACCCTCAGCTCAACCGTCATTCAACAATACTGCATCAGATAAAGCTCGAGCAAAGCCTGATTAACAGGTGTAACGACTGGCTACGATAGCAAGCATCTTACTTTACCGCTAATATCACTATAGCTTTAAATTAGGAATGGCTTTAAATTACGAACAGCTTTGAATTAAACATAGATTTGGATTCGGTATGGTTTTAGATTCGATATGATTTTAGATGCAATACGTTTACTAAAGCCAAGCATGTTAAGAACAAGCGAGCGTTAAAACAAACCGAACTAAAACTAACGTTAGCATGAGCCACTCTATTTGAACTGATCACGTTTATCGTAGGATTAGATTGTATGAAATTGGCGAGCTTCAACCTCTACAACTATGCCGAGCCGGGTAATTATTGGTATGAGCGCAAAGAGCGAAATACATTTACGCAGGCGCAATGGCAACAGAAAAAAAACTGGGTAACCACACAACTCCGCAATATGGATGCCGATGTCGTGGGCTTTCAAGAGGTGTTTAGCGTAACCGACCTTCAGCAATTAACGCGTGAGCTAGGCTACATCTACTTCGAAACCGTTGCTGACCCACAAAGAGATGCCGCAGACGCCGCCATATTCAATCAACCGATTGTTGCCATGGCCTCACGGTTGCCAATTAAGTCTGTTTCGACCGTTAACATTGACGCCGATGTTAAACAGTCACTCCCTTTAGATGATCCCTTTGCATTTAGCCGCCCTCCTATTCATGCCGTTATTGAAACAGCTGACTTGGGAGATGTTCACGTCTATGTCGCACACCTTAAATCAAAACGCCCCATACTAGACGACAGGCTCTATGCCGATGAAGAACCTTGGGATTTTCGCGTAGCGGATGTTATGCAGAAGTTATCACGCGGTCACATTGCATCACTCTTGCAACGGGGTACAGAAGCCACCGCGCTCTATCATGACGCCAACAAGAGGCTAACACAAAACCCCGAGCTCCCTATTGTGATGCTGGGTGATTTAAATGACGATGCATCCTCTACACCGTTTAATGCTTTAACTATGCAGCGGCGTATATATGAAATCGGACAGCAAGATATTAGTCAGTGGCCTGATTACGTAAAAGGCTTACCTTACTCATTTAGGCTTTATGATAGTTTTGAGTTAGCCCCATTGACGTTTGCACTTCATAGCACCACTAATGTGCGGCCTTATACTTATTTGTATAAAGGCAAAGAGACCGTACTGGACTATGCGCTAGTCAGCAATGGACTTAACAAGAAGAACCCAGATCATATTGGTTATGTTGCAGCGTTTAATGTATTGAATGGTCATTTAAACAATGACGGTATAGCAAACACTTTGCAATCTGATCATGGGCAAGTTGTTATTACGTTACGCGCCAAAAATACGCCGCTGGCCCCGATGCCTGATATGCCATCAAATGAGCTGAGCCAGATTAGTAGGCAAGAGTTTATTGAATTAGCCGGTGGCACATATCACTCAACTGAAAAGTACGACCATTGGGGGCAAGATGATAAATGGCGGCAATTTTGGTCTTTTTTCTTTGACAGTGATCGGGGGTATATAAAATCCGTTTATGGTGCGATCCCTATTGAAGTCCTCCTACAAAAAAAGCGCCACAGTATTGAACACATCATCCCACAAGCGTTTTTGAAAACATATTTAAGAAAGAAAAATGCCCCCAAGCACATGCGCTATGGAGCAGGCGTTAATCCGCTGAATTTTATACCTGCTGAAAGAACCCTTAACTCCAGCCGCTCAAGCTTTCCTTTTGATTTTGATGGCGATGAGGTCAAGCGCCCTTTTCGCATCAGCTTAAATCCTGATGCCTACCTCACAACAGGGTTAGATGCCGAGAATGAATGGGTTATTCCTTCTCGCTCACGCGGTGATATTGCACGCGCCATTTTGTATATGCTCATTAGTTACGGTATTGATGAACTCTACAATAACCATCTTGAAACGCTGATACATTGGGCCAAGATCGACGCCCCCAGTGATTGGGAAATTGCCTACAATCAATGGGTTTATAATCGTTTAAATATTCACAACCCATTTATTGATAGTAAAGACAATATATTAGCGTTGCTATCCAATACTGAATTAATGAACTCGATTATTCTGAAAACCTAGCGGGCCGCCATGCTGTGGTAAGCAGTAGAAACTGCCGCAATCAGCGGCAGACTAGTTGTTGATTTTTTTGTGCGGGAATGGCAAAGCCATGCACAAAACGAGCGACGGCTAGGCTGCCAAAGCCACGAAGTGGCTGTGCTACATTGCCTTGTTAGGCTTAACCACTTATTGAGTACCAATGCTGTTTTAGGCCAATTGCATAAGCTAAACCAAGGAAAAAGCATATGCCGGAGCTAATAAACCAGAATGTTAACGAATTTCCTGGGAAAGCAGGCATTATAAAATAAAACCCCAAAGCTCGAATCAACAAAATACTTGAAATTGCTCCCAACACAAACCGAGCCAATGGTAGCTTAACAATTAAGCCAGCTCCAGAAAAAGCATAAATAGCCCAAATAATTAAAACAACAGATATTATACTAGTGACAATTGCTGGATAAGGATGACCACCTTCAGCTAATTGAGCCATCTGCTCACCTGCACCGAAAAACCGATACCATTCAGCTCCGAACGCTATACACCCAAGATGAGCTAGTGCAGCTAATACTGTAAGTATGCCTGCTATTAATAAAAAGTTGATTTTTTCGATTTGCATTTCCGCTTCCTTATGAGGCCTAACACGTGAAACAGCTGTTTTAGGTGTTCAGATAAACACTTAAAACAGCCGCTATTGCATTAGGGGAGAATAATCTTATAAGGGATGGGGATAATGTTAGAGCGTTTTAGCACTAAACGTATCACACACACTCACATCGCCTGTTTGAAACCCTTTCTGAAACCATCTCACACGCTGCTCAGACGAGCCATGGGTAAAGCTTTCAGGTACCACATAACCCTGCCCTCTTTTTTGTAAGCGGTCATCGCCAATAGCAGATGCCGCAACAATGGCTTCTTGTAAATCACCACTTTCCAGCATTTGCCGCTTAACATTTGCTTCGTGCCCCCAAATACCCGCAAAACAGTCTGCTTGAAGCTCTTGGCGAACAGAGAGTACATTGGCTTCGGCTTTTGATACACGCTGTTTAGCGGCATGCACTTGGCTGGATATGCCCAATAACGTTTGAATATGATGACCCACCTCATGAGCAATCACATACGCTTGGGCAAAATCACCTGGTGCTTTGTGTCTTACTTTAAGGTCATTGTAAAAAGACAAATCGATGTACACTTTTTGATCAGCAGGGCAGTAAAATGGGCCCATAGCAGACTGCCCTTTACCGCAAGCCGACCCAACACTACCAGAGAACAACACCAACTTAGGTTCTTTATATTGTTTGCCCATACGCCGGAACTGCTCATGCCACGTAGACTCCGTATCAGCCAACACCACCGCAACAAAATCTGATAGTTCTCGCTCCTGAGGTGTTAATGATTGCGCACCCGATGTTGCTGAGCCTCCGCCGCCCAGTAGCATAGGCATAATATCGACGCCCAAAAAGCGGCTACCGAAAAAAACTACCGCACCAATACCCAATACATAACGACCCATCTTATTACGTAAGAGCATCGGCAAAAAGCGTAGCAACAGAGATATCGCTGAGCCGCCGCCCACAAGGGACATAGGGCCTGAGCTGCCTCGACGATCTTCAATATTGCTACTACGGCGTCCACCTTTCCAGCGCATACATGCCTCTCAAAATTAGCGTTATGAAATATTAGAATCGGAAAACCTAAACCATTAGGCCTCAAACATCAGACTTAAATCTAAACCATTCAACCCAAGTTGTTAACTCATAAGTTGTAAAATCATGGCATGCTGCCATAAGCAAGAGCTCAACCATTAGAAGCAATGCTTAAAACTTATGATTTAGAGTTCATCGCTTAAACCCAGTTGTGAGATCTATATTAGACGCTAATATACGGGGTTACACACTCTCAGTGAAGCAAACTCTCTTTTGATAACGAAAAGGCGATCAATAAGTCATGACTGATTTACTTCTAGGCGGCAATGGCCAGCAGCAAATACGTATTAACCCCAAGATGTGTAATCGCCACGGGCTCATTGCCGGTGCAACCGGCACGGGCAAAACCGTGACATTACAGGTAATGGCAGAGTCTTTTTCGAACATTGGCGTACCCGTCTTTTTAGCCGACATTAAAGGGGACTTATCGGGCTTAGCATGTGCAGGTAAAGCTCACCCCAAAGTGACTGAACGCACTGACTACATTGGTATTGAAGGGCATGATTTTGAGCCTTCTCCAACCGTATTTTGGGATGTTTTTGCCAAGTTAGGCCATCCTATGCGAACCACAGTGAGTGATATTGGGCCGCTACTTTTATCCAACTTACTTGAGCTGAATGAAACGCAAACCGGTGTCATGTATGCCTGTTTCAAAGTAGCTGATGATCAAGGCTGGCTGCTACTCGACTTTGACGACCTACGCAGCATGCTCAACTTCCTAGGGGAAAACGCCAAAGCGCTGCAAGCAGAATATGGCAATATCAGCAGTGCGAGCTTAGGTGCGATCAGGCGTCGTTTACTGATACTAGAAGAGCAAGGCTTCGAACACTTTTTAGGTGAGCCCGCCTTAAATTTAGACGATCTCATGCGCGTAGATTTTTCGGGTAAAGGCATCATTAATGTCATGGATGTGACGCAACTGATGCAAAATTCTCCAAGATTATATGCCACGATCTTATTGTGGTTACTATCAGAGCTATTCGAAAATTTACCCGAAGTGGGTGACCCCGAAAAACCTAAACTTGTCTTATTTTTTGATGAAGCACATTTATTGTTTGATGATGCGCCCGATGCATTGATCGATAAAATTGAACAAGTTGTCAGACTCATTCGATCTAAGGGTGTTGGAGTCTTTTTTGTTACACAAAGCCCAATGGATATCCCGGAATC
>CALIUX010000138.1 GCA_938048505.1 uncultured Pseudomonadales bacterium | reverse complement strand
GTTGCCCCCCTTCGAGATAACAACCAAACCATCTGCGGCTTTTTATTCATGGCCGCTGATATTACCGAACGCCGACGCGCCAACGCACAACTGATCGATTCGCAACGCGAAATGGAGCGCAGAGCAAATCACGATGGTCTGACAGGGCTCCCTAACCGCGCCCGCCTGCATGATGTGGCCGCTATCGCTATTCATAATGCCCAAAAACACATCCATAAAACGGCTTTGATGCTTTTGGACCTCAATCGCTTCAAAGACATTAACGATACGCTAGGGCACGCTATTGGCGATCAGATATTAAAAGAGATCGCCAACCGCCTACAAACCATGTTGATACGACATGGTGCTTATCTTTACCGCTTAGGTGGGGATGAATTCGCTATCTTAATGGCTAAAGTCGCCGAAGGTGACGAGGCCATATCGCTGGCGAGCTTTATTGATGCCTCACTCAGACGGCCTATCGAAGCCGATGGTATTACACTTGAGATAGGTGGCAGCATCGGCATTGCCGTCTACCCAGACCACGGCGAAAGTAGCCATGCACTGCTACGCTGTGCCGATGTGGCGATGTACTCGGCCAAAGCCAATAGTCAACCCCTTGCATTCTACGATTCAACACAAGACGCCCACAGCCCAAGGCGACTCATGCTGATGGCAGAGCTTGGGAATGCCATTCGGCAAGATGAGCTGATTTTGCATTATCAACCTAAAGTCGATATTCAATCCGGTCAGTGCTTATGTTGCGAAGCATTGATTCGATGGCACCACCCCAAATTGGGCTTGGTCCCGCCCAACGAGTTTATTCCCATGGCGGAGATGAGCGAAATCATTAAGCCGCTAAGCGAGTGGGTACTGTCACGCTCTTTATCAGAAGTCAAAACATGGCATGACAAAGGCATTCCCATGAAGGTGGCAATTAACTTATCGGCCCGCAACCTGATTGATTATGACTTCCCTGGCATTATTGAAAAGCACTTAAAGCGCACAGGGTTTCCCGCTAATCATCTTGAATTAGAAATCACCGAAAGCGCCTTGATCAGCGACCCAGAGCGCAGCCTTCAAATCATTCAACGCATTCATGACTTAGGTGTGCACTTTGCGATTGATGACTTCGGAACGGGTTATTCCTCTATGGCATACCTCAAGCGTTTACCCCTTAGTATATTGAAGATAGATCGCACATTTGTCTCGGATATGATGAATGACGAGCAAGACGCCACCATCATCAAATCGACTATTGGCTTAGCGCATAGTTTTGGATTATCGGTTGTTGCAGAAGGTGTAGAAGATACGGATACATTAGCTGCGCTATCAGAGCTACAGTGTGAAACGAGCCAAGGCTTTATTCACTCGCCCCCCTTACCTATGTCTGATTTTCAAACATGGTATAGCCGCCACACCCTCAGTGATTACTATAGCCATTAAAAAAATAAGGCTTATAAAAAAATATTACATGTAATATGTCACGCAAAGCAATTGTATGACATGTAAGATCACATCTTGTTACCCAGAACACCGTACTATGGTGGTCCACCCCAACCTTGGGGCAATCAAAAGGATCAACCACATGAATATTAAAAAATCTATTTTACCGCGCATCGCATTGCCTTTTGTCGCTTCTGCACTGTTCCTTGGTGCTACATCAGCCTATGCCGAAAACCGAAGCTTTTCCTTCTTCTCTTTTGCCAATGGCAGTAATTTTAGCTTCCCTGGGCTATTTTTTGATGGTCAAACGAAAGGGGAGCTTAAGATCACTCGCACGTCACCCAATGACTTCCCACCTAGCCCGAGTGAATTCACCATTCAAAAGTTAAGCTTTGATTTTGAAAACGCACCTGATTTCACTGCCAGCGGATTTCAATATCAACCTCAAACAAATAGCTATACCACAAAGATTAACAACCTTTGGGTGTTTAGAAGCGTTGTGGTTGAAGTCACGAATATCGATCCGAGCTACCACTCTTTTCAGTACAAGATCTCAGTACCAACGAGTGAAACCTTTGTAGGCCCCGACCTTCCAGGTCCCTTTAGCAATGATGTGATTTTACTCGATGGCCAAGCAGAGCTTGTTGACACCACCCCCTTTAAAGTTGTTGATACCGCCAGTGTAAAAATTAACGGTAAGCGCTTATCCATCAAGCTTAATGGCAATTTAAGCTCTAACAACAACCCAAATGACGGAATGATCGGTGAAGGAATTGAAATCAATATGCTATGGCAAGGTCGCGGCGAAAAACTCGCTTACATACCAGTACCGACTGACCTCAACATCAAGCCTATTGCTTTCAATCTTGAAACAATTAGTGTGGGTAATGGCAACAGCGAATATCTCTATTCGGTAAGCTACGAAGAAAATGGCGGCACATTTGAGACACCACGGCAGCCATTACAGCCGTTGCTAGATGACACCTTCATATCATTTTGATATTCATCTAGTCATGTCAGCAAGCATCATCCACCTTCATTGAGGTGGGGTATCTGGCTCGACCGGTTTAAGATTGCGTTCTTGAAGAAAAGCATGAACCATGCTCTTTAAGCCCACACGAAAACTGGTCAGCTGGATGCCAAATGCATTGGTGCAGCGTCGCCCCTGTAACCATGCAGATTGGCGAAAAATACTCCCCTGCCCTTTTTTAGCAACAAAAGGCTGTACAGATAAAGACTCACTCTTTACTAAGCGGGAAATCGCATCAATAAACTCCGCTTCACTGCACACATCACTCGAATGACAATGAAAGACACCCCAGTTTTCTGCGCCCACTAGCACCTGCTGCGTCATCGCTACCACCATATTTGCAATGGCTGGCCAGTCATATAACGTGAGGCAGATATCTTCTGAAGCCATGACGGGTTGATCGGCCAATAGCGCTTCAATAGCATGATCCAGTACCGCATCGCCCAACCCCCTCAGCATAGTTGGCACCCTCAAAACAAGACTATGAGGAATGGCTAACACCACTTTTTCAATGCTCAGGAGCTGCTCACCTAACGCATCATTAGGACGAGGCTCAACCGATTCATCAACCCCGCCTTGATCAGAACCGAATACACGGAAAGAAGATAAGTGAAGCAACGGCAACTGGTGCGATTGGCAAAAGCGTGTCACCGCTTGAGCAAAGACCAAATTATCATTGCCCAACATGGCGTGAATCACCAAATTGAAGCGAATGCCCTCTAAGCTCTGCTCAATAAATTCGGCCGAAAAAGGCGTTTGCTCATTATCGACTGTCGTCGCAGTAATGGGCAGAATGTGCAACTCGATCAACTTATCTTCAAAAGCTGTTTCCAAGCGCGCAGAAAAAACCGGTGTATCCGTTAAAATTAAAACCCGAAAGCCCAAAGATGCATCCCCGTCATAACAAAATATTACCTAGAACCATAATACAAACTGGGAACGATGCATAATAAAAACGCCTTGTAGAAGCAGCGCTTTTTAGATTAGGTATTCTTTTCTAAGATATGTGTATCGATACCATCTAAGCTTTGTTGGTTTTTCTGCTTCCAATAGTCTTTTAAACCTTCGTCTCCCTTTTTATCTGCCCACTCAACTAGCGAGCTTCGATCGTCACGATAATCAAAATAAGGCACCGACATGCCACATGATGATTGAACCAAATCAACCTGCATATCAAATATCTGTCGCGCCCCTGCAATCGGTTCAAAATGTCTCATGAGAGGCTCCCATTCAGCATCGTTCATGTGAATGGCTTTTGCATGACCGTATAACCTTAAAATAACCGGATTGCCTTCAAACGCCGCAAACATAATCGTCATTCGTGAACACGTTTGGACATGCGCTGCGGTTTCGTTGCCACTACCTGTCACGTTCAGCCAAATAATGCGATTTTTACTCAATACGCGAAAGCTATCCATGCCTTTTGGTGAGACATTCACACGACTATCTTGTGTGGCTGTACCCACAAAGAATATTTTCTGTTGTTCAATAAACACTTGATGCTTATCTTTAATTTCCGAAAACTGCTGCCCCATTTTTGAATCCTTTTTTACTGGTTATATACGGCTTTTATATTAAGCTCAAACGTAAATAGCAGCTTTGACTGAGTCGATAGAGTTAACAGGATAGGCTTAATCTATTCAATTTAATAATTCAATCCAATTCACTAACTCAACTCAATCATTGAACCAAGGTCGTCCAATACCAGTCCATTCACTTGTTTTGCTATGTGTACTAAGAGGTTCTTTGCACTCTAAATTCACTAGGCGTCATACCCACAACTCTAGAAAATTCACGATGGAAATGCGATTTTGTACTGAAACCAGCCGCCAAAAAAACATTTGTGATGGATTGCTTTTCACCTTCGAGTAACAGGTGCTTGGCACGTTCCACTCGATAGTCGTTCATATACTGCGAATAGCTCGCACCATAGGTGCTATTAATTGCTTGGGAAAGATGGCGAGAAGGCACGCCTAATATTTTTGCCGCCCGTGTAATGGTCACACCACGGTCAGCCATAAACAATTCACGATTCACCATCAACTGCCGCCATCGATCCACAAGCTCTTTTGATTCATCAGGAGAAAGATCGTACTTTTTTACCGGCTTTAACTGTAATTCATGCATCCATTCGGTCATTGGGGAACGCGTGAGTGTGGACATTAATACCAACACGCTAAATGCAAAAAACACTGCGTTACCCACCAACAGCGACGTACTGTCATGTACAGGGATACCACTACGCACCTCAAATGCAATGCCCAATTCCGTCAGTAAATTGACCACCATCATAACAAGCAACAAGTAAAGCCAGCGCCAAGCCTGTTGTCTGCCCGAGGGTAAAAGCAGTCCTGCCGCACTATGCTTACGCAGGTGCCGCATAGCAGCAAGGGTATAACCCAAAAAGCTGAGAATAATGACCCCATCAATAATTTGCCATTGCCCCAAAATAAGTAACGTAATCATTATAAGCAGCGGTAACAGTTCAAACCCAATTCGCGCCTTTCGCCACCGACTGGGGCTCAACACACTAACAAAATAGGCAAGCAATAAAGGGCCAATTAACAAAGCCAAGACCACACGAAGATACACTAGCCAAGCTAAACCCCAATCAAAAACAAGAAATGCCAAAAAAAGCTGTGCGCTACTCAGCGCAAAATTTGCACCCAGAATACGAGCACATAAGGGGTTCATCGCTCGCGTGCTAACTAGGCTAACGGCTAGCAGCAGACAGATGATAGAAGAACCAAGCTGAAGTAAACCAAGTAAGGTCATAGAGTCTCAAAACGCGTTTTATTACATCCTAGATTACGCTTCAGGGCGCATGATAACGATGCTGCAAGCAGTATAACAAGGCTCAAATCACCTGTTCAATATGCTGGAAATTATTATGCACAATAAAGCCTTACCGTACATTCTATTCGTTTTTATTGCCTCTTTTGGCAGTGCAGCGCACTCTACCAATTTACTCATTAAAGATATCAAGATCATTAACAAGGAAGGTCAGGTTTCCAAGCCGGCTCAAGTTTGGATTAAAGACGGTGTCATCACTCAGATAACGGCCTCCACCATCAAACTGTCAGAACAGCGCTCACGGCAATACCCAGAAAAACATCCAACAAAAAACCCAAAGGGATACAAAATTGTTAACGGAAAAGGGCGCTACCTAATCCCAGGGCTTATTGATAGCCATGTTCATTTATCTGGGGTGCCAGGAGAGTCTGAAAGAATGCCTGCAAAAGTGCGCCAAGCAGCACTGCGGCAAATACCGCGCAGCTATCTTTATTTTGGATTCACCACGCTTCTTGATTTATTCAGTAGCGATGAGCAAATAAACGAATGGAACCAGCAGCCTATTGCACCCAAGGCGTATCATTGCTCGGG
>CALIUX010000137.1 GCA_938048505.1 uncultured Pseudomonadales bacterium | reverse complement strand
TTTATCCCTAACCTCATTCAAACATGGCTTATTGATAATCCGCATAAAGTGCGTCTCACACTCACACCCAGCACAACACTTGGGCAGACAAAAGAAAACCAAGAGCGCGAAGCCTTAGCACATATAAAAGCAGCCCTTTCTGATCAAGAAAAAGACTTCTTAGTACAACAAGCCAATGACTTAAAAGAACGCCAAACCCAAGAAGATGACGAAAGCATTCTGCCTAAAGTCACACTCGATGATGTGCCAGCAAAAGAAATCCTTAAAGCTCCCCACACAATTAAGCAACTACCTATTACAGGCAGCCAACTTTATGGCTATGACGCGGGCACTAATGGTCTCGTTTATCAGCAGGTTGCCTGTGAACTACCACAATTTACCGAGCAAGAACTGACGTTATTGCCCTACTACACCAGTTTATTAACAGAAGTAGGGATAGCGAACAAAGACTATTTAGCGGTGCAGCGCTGGCAAACTCAAGTGTGCGGTAGCATTGGCGGCTTTAACAGTATGCGCGCATTAGCAACGGACAATCAAAAACTAAAAGGCTTTTTTGTTTTATCGGGTAAAGCACTGAATGGTAATCATGACGCTCTACTAGAGCTCATGAATGCAACGCTTTGTGATGCACGATTTGATGAAACAGCACGCCTGCAAGAGCTTATTGCCCAAATTCGCTCACACAAAGAACAAAGCATTACCGGCAATGGCCACGGCCTTGCCATGCAAGGTGCATCAAAGGGCATCAGCATTGGTGCCGATTTAAGCTTTAGATTAGGTGGACTTGAGGCCATCCGAAACCTAAAGCAGCTTGATGACACACTCGCAGATACCAATGCAATTGGAGCATTTCAGCAAACGCTCAAGGCCATCCACCAAAAGATGCAAACATCACCTCGGCATAATTTGGTTATCAGTGAAAAAGAGTCATTAAGTGGTCACTTAAAAAGCTTTGAGAATATATTTGATCAACAGCGCAGCGGCTCAAATAACGAAGAAGCCTTCAGTGCTTTTGAGCCCAACTTTTCCCCACAAAAAACACGTGATGCATGGCTTACCAACGCACAGGTCAACTTTTGTGCAAAAGCCTATGCAACCGTTCCGAGCGATCACCCCGATGCCGCACCACTCATCGTATTGGGTAATCTAATGAGAAACGGCTACCTTCATCGAACCATTCGTGAACAAGGTGGCGCCTATGGCGGAGGGGCCAGTCAGGATAATAATAGCGGCGCCTTTAGATTTTATTCGTACCGCGATCCGCGCATGCAAGGCACGTTAGATGACTTTGACAAGGCCATTGACTGGACACTAGAAACATCCCATTCATGGCAATCTGTTGAAGAAGCGATTTTGGGTGTCGTGAGTAACCTCGATAAGCCTGATTCCCCTGCCGGTGGCGCTAAGCGTGAATTTAACGCGCTATTGAATGGTCGAACTGAAGCGCTACGCCAGCGATTCAGAGAACGTATTCTTTCTGTGACCGAGGCACAACTTAAAAAAGTCACAGAGACGTACCTAACCCAGGAAGACGGTCACACTTGTATCATTACTGATAAAAGTAAACAGCACGACGTTGAAGCCATGGACCTCAGTATAGAAATGCTATAACCGGATAAAAAACAGGACGGTGAGCCGGAAGCAGGTAGGCAAACCGTTCATCTGGCTTTAACAGCAGCATATCCAATACCGGTCATCATTACGGCATCCTAAAGTGATAACCTCAAGGTTCGTGGCTTATATTAAGATATAAGTATTAGAAAATTATAAAAAGCACGAACCCTTGATGTTAACCAGCCAAACACGGCCCTAGGAACAGACAACTTTTGGAGCAAACCCGTAATGCTTTCACCTTTTTATAGGCTGTATCACAAGCAATGGATTCAAAGGCGTGCGATACACAACAAGCAGTACTCTGATTATTCACTGCACGCCGGCTTCACACTCATCGAGATTATGATCACTATTGCAATTATTGCCATTCTGGCGAGCATTGCCCTGCCATCTTATTCTCGCTATGTTGAAAGAAGCATTGTCAGAACAGCGCAATCGGACTTGGCCTCACTGAGCCTTGCGATAGAGAGTAATTACCAAAGAACGCTGAGTTATGCAGCCATCACAACCCTAACCGAAGTCAATAAAAAGCCTACCCCAACAGCTGGTGCTAACTTCCCCAGTTGGAGTGCAGCTTCAAGGGATGACTATACCTTTAGCATTGTCCGTTCCGGCAGCAGCATCCAATCACTTGATACAACTATCGCCACACAGCCTGGCTATGTTATTCAAGCCACTCCAACGACAACCGGGCGAATTGACTCACGCTGCACGTTATCCCTTGATATGACCAATATCCGTAATGTCGGCAACAACTGCCCTATCACCAGTAACTGGCTGTAGTTATAGTGGATTATGGTGTAATTGGAATTGGCTCTACCAGATTGATTGGATCGCTTCTCAAAGCGAATAAGCTAAATCGAACAAGCGACTACTGGTAACTGTATTTAAAGCTAGCAGTAGCGCTCAAAAGCTGTTTAACTCCTTTTCTTTTTCGCTTTTTTTGACTTCTCGGCATTACGAGCAAGGCGAAGCTTTTTATCTGACTGCTGTTTTGTCAGCTTATTTTTCCGGCCTTCAAAAGGATTAGTGCTGGACTTAAATTGCAGCCTAACAGGCGTACCATGCAGATCTAACGCCTTGCGGAACATTTTTTCCAGGTAGCGTTTGTAATGATCGGGCAAAGCATTCGTTTGATTACCATGAACAACAATAATAGGCGGGTTACTACCACCAGGGTGCGCATAACGTAACTTGATGCGCCTACCGTTCACTAAGGGTGGCTGGTGAGAGCTAATAGCATCTTCAAGAATACGTGTAAGAAAATGTGTAGAGAGTTTTTCGGTTGCCGACTGATACGCTTTTTCTATCGACTCATACAGATGGCCAACACCTGTACCGTGTAATGCTGAAATAAAGTGAAAATCAGCAAAATCAATAAATCGGAGCTTTCGCTCTAATTCTTTTTTAACGTACGCTTTATGCTCTTGCTCAAGACCATCCCATTTATTGAGCGCAATTACCAATGCACGGCCAGCATCAATCACTTGGCCCATTAGGTGCAGGTCTTGCTCCACAACACCTTCTGTTGCATCGATCAAGCAAATCACCACATTCGCATCAGCAATGGCTTGCAATGTCTTAACGATCGAAAATTTCTCAACGGCTAGTGTAATGTTCTTCCGGCGTCGAATACCTGCCGTATCAATTAACGTATAGTGCTCACCATACCGCTCATAATCGATATAAATACTGTCACGAGTCGTGCCGGGCAAGTCATATACCACTACACGGTCTTCACCTAGCATACGATTAACAAGCGTTGATTTACCTACATTTGGCCGACCGACAACCGCAATTTTTTTATTTTTAACACTTTCTGCATGCTGCAGTGCAGCCTCAGAGGTCTCTTGTGTGCCAGCAACCTCACATTCTTCACCAAGCTCTGTCGCATGAACACCAGTACCATCATCTATACCTATACCATCACCGATACTTTCAGCCTGCTCATGTTCAAGAGGTTCTTGAAGAGAGATAGCAGAAGATTCTGCGGGCAATGTTTCGGTCACGACTTGTATTAACTGTGTGACACCACGGCCATGTGCAGCCGCAATACCATGCACTTCGCCTAGACCTAGCTCATAAAAAGCCGCTGTGACGACATCGTGATTGAGACCATCAATTTTATTGGCCACCAATAAGAGAGGTCGATTTTTTTGACGCAAAAAGGCTGCAATTTGTTCGTCAGCTGCCGTGACGCCTGCTCTAGCATCGACCATAAACAACACCAAGTCTGCTTCTTCAACAGCTTGCCGTGATTGATCTGCCATGACGCCATCAATCCCCTCTTCGTCCCCGCTAAGGCCGCCTGTATCAATAATAATAAAACGGCGCTCATCGAATTCGATTTCACCGTATTTTCGATCACGCGTTAAGCCCGAAAAATTAGCGACTAACGCATCACGCGTTTTGGTTAAACGATTAAAGAGCGTGGATTTACCCACGTTTGGGCGCCCTACTAAGGCAATTACAGGAATCATAACAATGTCGCTTTGGGTCAGGCAGCACCAAGATTGGTGCTCACCTCGAAAAAACAAAAACCCCTGCAAGCAGAGGTTTTCAATAAACAATCACTTTTTAATTAGGCTGTGTTCGCCAATCAAAAAGTCAAAAGCATTGACTCATCAAATGATGAATAAATGATAGACGCTATTTGGGCTCAATTTCATATGCATTCATCAGGCCGTTATCACTGAAGATATACAGTATATTACCATCAGATAGCATGGGTGTACTGTAGCCATTACCGGGTAATGACCGGCGCGCAGCTAGCTCACCATTAGTGCGGTCAAATACATGTAAGATATTTGACCCATCAATTACCGCAAGATATTGCCCAACAATTTCAGGTGAAGAGACCTCTCTGCGATGGAGTACTTCACTATCCCAAATCAATTTACCTGAAGAGAGGCTCAAAGAATGGAGATGACTTTTTTCATCAACATAAAATAACGCCGAATCATCATACGCTAGCTCATTAAAAATACTGGCATCTTCTGCCCATGTAATTTTACCGGCGCCACGACTCACTGCAATCAGGCGGCCATTAGCTCCACCCGAAATAATAAACGGGCCTGCAGCAATGGGGGTAATATCTAAATCAACTGCGCGCTCTAACTCTGTCACACCCTGAGGTTGGCTCACCCGCACAGACCAGCGAAGATCGCCTTCTTTTGTTCCAAAGCTGAGTAGCTGACCATTATCAAACGCAACAAAAGCTTGGTCATCTACCAACAAAGGTGAAGCTTGAGAACGGAAAGTTAACAACGGTTGTGGATGATCATAATTCCACAACAACGTGCCATCTTTAGCATCAAGAGCCGATAAGCGGCCATCAATGCTCTTAACCAGTACTTCACTACCATTACCCTGAGGGGGCGATACAACTTCTGTTGGTACTTTTGCTGACCACACTATATCGCCCGTTTCACGATCTAGCGCTATGACATCGCCTTTGAGGGAGCCAATAAATAATAAAGCGTCAGAAACACCCACACCCGCACCGATGTCTTGTTTCAGTGTTTGCGTCCAACGCGTTTTACCTGAGCTGCGATTAATCGCATACACTTTATTCAAACGGTTGGTGGCATATAGCGTATCGTCATCAAACGCCATAAAAAAGCGCTGCTGGGTTTTATTGCCCGAAATCGAACGACTATAAATACGGCCCGTTTTAAATGGGCCAATGCCGGTTGCACGGATATTGCCACCCAGTGATGCATTCCAGCGGCTTTTAACAGCCGCTGTCGACTCAAAAGAAACTAACTCTGCAGGCTTAAGTGCCTCATCTTTTGTTGCACACGCCGCTAAGCTTGCCACAACGCAAGCAATCCAAGCGAAACGTATCATACCTCTCATTCGCCAGCCTCAATTGATACCGCATGTGGATTAGCTAATGATTCGCTCATATCGAGTACATTATCAGCCTGAGTGACCACACGAGCATTATCCATCTTGAACTTTAAAATATTACCGCGCATTCCCGCACCACCTTCTTGTGACTCAAGTGCTAGGTTGGCACTTTCGAATGCGGTATAAGCTTCTTCTAATCGGCCTAAACTCAGCAATACATCACCTTTTGATTCGGCGTAGCTCGCTTTAAATGCATCAGAAGGGGTTTTATCAAGAATCGCCAAGGCTTCTTCTGTTTTACCCGCTGCAGCTTGAACACGCGCCAAACGCAGCTTAGCCAGTTCTATAGATGATGGCGTATCACTGTTAGCAACAACAGCACGCAAATGGGTTTCAGCTTGATCTAGTTGGCCAGCATCGACAGCCACTTTCGCCAATTGAAAATGCGCCAGATCACCGTACAAGCCGCTATCGTCTTCATTTGTTACTGCATTTGCTGCGGATTTAATCGCTGCAGTCTGGGCATCAGAAGGTTTATCTGCAGTGGCTTCAACTGCACTCACCATTTTGTCATACAGAGCGGAGTTAGCCTGAGCCGACTTTTCTTGCGACGATTGATAAAGACCAAAACCAAAGTAACCGCCCGCAGCAATGGCAACGGCCGCCATAAGCATGGTGCCATTCTCTTTCCACCAGCGTTTAAAGGCTTCAATTTGCTCTTCTTCTGTTAAGTGTTCAGCCACAATTCTCTCCTGTTACATGTTTGCTTTAGTCTGCTTCGCTCGCCTGATCACAACACCTTTTCATATAATGCAAATTCTACAATGAATAGTCATTTTAAAAAGAGTGGTGCTCATTCAGCGAGCATTGGGTCGACTAACAGTCTTTATTATCAATTCTGGCGCGCAAGATCCGTTCATCACTTGCCGCAACCTCAATTCATCAAAATGGTAATCAACATTACAATTTATTTCGCGACACGCACTATAACGATACAACCTTCATGTGCAATAGTTATTTCGTTTACAGCATGCCGTTTAGCGAATACCCGCGTCGAATTTGAGCTCTACTAAACATTGTCTCTTATACTAAGTGCCGCCAAAAGGGTCTAAGACAACTCTGCTTTAAGGTAAGCGGGTAGCTCATCTAAAGAAATCGTTTGCTGAGGGCTGTCTTTGCGCAGGCTCTTAATGTTGACAACACCTGCTTCTAGCTCGGTTTCGCCAATAATAACGGCGATATCGGCCCCGCTTTTATCTGCGCGCTTGAGCTGGTTTTTAAAGCTTCCACCACCACAATGGCTCACTATTCGTACAGAAGGCAACGATGCTCGCAGTTGCTCCGCAATACCAAAAGCGTGCTTTTTAACACTCAAATCGCCGCCATCTAAGGCCGTAATGTATACGTCTACGTCTTGTTCAAGACCTTTGGGAAGAACGTGAAGTTCCGCTAATAACAAAACTAAACGTTCCATGCCCATTGCACAACCAAATGCAGTGGTCGGCTTGCCTCCTAGTTGTTCGACAAGACCATCGTAGCGGCCACCAGCACAGACTGTTCCTTGGGCACCTAGATGTGTTGTGACCCATTCAAAAACCGTATTGCTGTAATAATCCAATCCTCGAACAAGTCTTGAATTCACCACATAGCTCACGCCTGCGGCATCAAGCAAGGCTTTGAGCTCATCAAAGTGGGCAACTGACTCATCACTCAAGTAATCATTTAAGACAGGCGCATCATTCAACAAGCGTTGAGTGCTCTCGCTTTTGCTATCTAAGATTCTAAGAGGGTTAGTCGTGAGGCGACGTTGACTATCCTCATCGAGCTGTTCTTTATGTGACTCAAGATAGGCAACCAAATCGCTACGATAAGCATGGCGCGCTTCACTGGTGCCCAAAGTATTAATCTGTAACGTCACTGAATCCGCAATACCTAGCTCACGCCACAACCGTGCAAGCAATGTGATTAGCTCTGCTTCGATATCTGGTCCACCAAAACCAAATGTTTCAACCCCTATTTGGTGAAACTGTCTAAGTCTACCTTTTTGAGGTCGCTCATAGCGAAACATCGGCCCCTGATACCACAGCCTTTGCGTTTGATTGTACAGCAAACCATGCTGTTCACACGCACGCACGCAACTGGCGGTTCCTTCGGGCCGTAAGCTCAGACTATCGCCACTGCGATCATCAAAGGTGTACATTTCCTTTTCAATAATATCCGTTGCCTCACCAATACCACGCTTAAAAAGGTGGGTACTTTCTAATATTGGGAAGCGGATTTCGCCATATCCATAGCGCGCCAAGATGTCTTGAACCGTGCTTTCAAGGTACTGCCATGCAGGCGAGTCCTTGGGTAAAAGGTCATTCATACCTTTTACAGATTGTATTTTTTTCAACGTAAATTCTCTGTATAACGTTTATGTTTTTACTAAGGTGATCAGCGCAGCGCCATAAGCCTGCCTTGACTCACCCTAAAGGCTTTTCGACACTAAAAACGCTTTATTCTTTGATTTATGCTTTAGCAATTAGGTCTTTCTCTAAGTCTTCTTTAGCGGCGGCTTTTTCACGAATCATTGATTCTAAAGAATCGACTAAACGGTCATTCTCTAATTTGGAGTTGGGTACACCGTCATGATAAACCAGATTCTTGGGCGCGCCGCCCGTTAGACCTACATCCACCTCTTTTGCCTCACCTGGCCCGTTAACAATACAGCCTATAATAGCCACATCAATCGGTGTAGTAATGTCTTCTAAGCGCTCTTCTAATGTATTAACGGTGCTAATGACATCAAAGTTCTGCCTCGAACAGCTTGGGCAAGCAATAAAGTTAACGCCCTTAGTACGCAGCTTAAGGCTTTTAAGGATATCCCATCCAACTTTTACCTCT
>CALIUX010000136.1 GCA_938048505.1 uncultured Pseudomonadales bacterium | reverse complement strand
GCCAAAGTCGTGACAGCCAATATCCAAGCGAGTAATGGGATTATTCACTTCATTGATAAGGTCATTATGGAGCCCACGCCCTAACAGCGTTAATCCGTACCCTTAAACTCGTAACTTCAAGCCGATTGCTCTAATACGCGTTTTCACGTTTTTGAGCAATCACCTTTCTTCATACTCTCCTGAACCTCCGGCAGTTTGCTCAATACGTTAGGCAAATATCTCTGGCTGGCTCTTTTGCTGAGGCCAGGTCGCTAGAATAGGTTACAGCGCGTTCATTCATGCTCGCGCTGTTTTTTTATGTCATCCCAATACGCTTCCTAACGGTAAACCCCACTTTGGTGTTGCTTTCCGGTATCCTTGCAGCCTTTTATTGCTTCGTGCATTTGGGCTTTATTACACTTGGGTTTTACTATGTCTGCTCCACTCGTTCTGGTTGATGGTTCTTCATATCTTTTCCGTGCTTATCACGCACTGCCACCACTGAATAACTCCAAGGGCCAACCAACAGGTGCAGTAAAAGGTGTCATCAATATGATGCGGCGCCTTCAAAAAGACTACCCTAGCAGCACGGTTGTTGTGATTTTTGATGCCAAAGGCAAAACATTTCGGGACGATATTTACACCGAATACAAAGCCAATCGCCCACCGATGCCCGATGATTTACGCAGCCAGATTCAGCCTATCCACGCAATTATCCGTGCAATGGGTTTACCCCTCATTTGTATTGATGGCGTCGAAGCAGATGATGTCATTGGCACACTCTGCCGTATTGCCACGGAGCAACAGCAAGATGTTGTGGTTTCCACCGGCGATAAGGATATGGCTCAGCTGGTCAATCAACACGTCACACTAGTCAATACCATGACCAATACCGTGATGGATATCGATGGTGTCAAAGAAAAGTTTGGTATTCCACCCGAATTAATTATCGATTTCTTAGCGCTCATGGGCGATAAAGTCGATAATATTCCTGGTGTGGCCGGTGTAGGTGAAAAAACTGCACTGGGGTTATTACAAGGAATTGGCAGCATAGAAGAAATCTATACTCGCCTAGATGAAGTCGCCACCCTCAGTTTTCGGGGCGCAAAAACAATGGCTAAAAAGCTAGAGGCCAATAAAGAAGCAGCCGAACTGTCTTATTTACTCGCCACCATTAAACTCGATGTTGAATTAGGTTTTACGCTCGACAGTTTGCATAATGCAGAGCCAAACAAAGAAGAGCTCGCTACACTGTTTACCGAGTTTGAATTTAAAGGCTGGGTGAATGAACTCAGTACCGCCGCAAAACCCAACGCGCTCAATTCCGGCGTGGCTAATGATAACGCTGCTGATGCACACACCGATGCAACCACTGCACCGCAAAACGATATCGAGACACACTACGAAACAGTTCTAGATAAAGAGCACTTTAATGCTTGGCTAGAAAAACTCAAAAAAGCCCCCCTCTTTGCATTTGATACCGAAACCACCAGCCTAAATTATATGGAAGCGCAAGTTGTCGGTGTCTCATTTTGCTGTGAGCCAGGCCAAGCGGCCTATGTACCCTTTGGCCATGATTATTTAGGGGCGCCTGAACAGCTAGACAGAGAGTGGGTTCTTGCACAACTCAAGCCACTGCTCGAAAACCCCAACACGCCAATTGTTGGGCAAAACTTAAAGTACGATGCCAATGTGCTACGTAACCATGATATTGCCTTTAAAGCTTTTGGCTTTGATACCATGCTAGAAAGTTACGCGAGTAATTCGCTTGGGCGCCACGACATGGATACCCTTGCATTAGCTCACCTAGGGCATAACACCATTAGCTTTGAAGAGATTGCAGGCAAAGGCGCCAAACAGCTCACGTTTAATCAAATTGAATTAGATAAAGCCTCACCCTATGCAGCGGAAGATGCGGATATCACCTTGCGTTTGCATCAAGCCTTAATTACCAAGCTAACATCTGAGCCAAGCTTAATGGCCTTATTCAAAGATATTGAACTACCGCTTGTTCATGTTTTACATACTATTGAAAGAAATGGTGCATTACTGGATGCCAATGTTCTTAATCAACACAGCCAAGAACTCAGTGCCCGGCTTGATACCCTCGAAAAAGAAGCATATGACTTAGCCGGTGAAGAATTTAATTTGGCAAGCCCCAAGCAACTCGGCGTTATCTTTTTCGAAAAGCTAGGTTTGCCTATTATTAAAAAAACCAAAAGCGGTGCCCCTTCTACCGCAGAGGAAGTATTACAAGAATTAGCGCTGGATTACCCATTACCCAAGTTAATTTTAGAATATCGTGGCCTAGCTAAACTGAAATCAACCTATACCGATAAGCTACCCAAAATGATTGCAACCCAAACGGGACGCGTCCATACATCTTATCACCAAGCGGTAACCGCAACCGGACGCTTAAGTTCCAGTAACCCCAACTTACAAAATATACCCATTAAAAATGAAGAAGGTCGGCGCATCCGCAAAGCGTTTGTAGCGCCCAAAGGCTACAAAATCGTTGCCGCAGATTACTCGCAAATAGAATTGCGTATTATGGCGCATTTATCGGGCGATAAGACACTACTCAAAGCCTTTAATGATAATGTTGATGTGCACAGTGCTACAGCAGCAGAAGTTTTTAATGTACCGCTTGATGAAGTCAAACCTGAGCATCGTCGCAGTGCAAAAGCCATTAACTTTGGTTTGATTTATGGCATGAGTGCATTTGGTTTAGCCAAGCAATTGCATATTGGTCGCAACGAAGCACAAGACTATATTAATGTGTATTTTGAACGCTACCCCGGCGTGAAAAACTATATGGATACCACCCGTATAGATGCCAAAGATAAGGGCTATGTCGAAACCCTTTCTGGGCGACGATTACAATTACCTGATATTAACGACAGAAATGGCATGCGCCGCCAAGCAGCAGAGCGCACCGCAATTAATGCACCGATGCAAGGCACAGCGGCAGACATTATTAAAAAGGCGATGATTAGTGTTCAAAGGTGGTTAGAAGAAACCGAGCAACCTGCCAATATGATTATGCAAGTTCACGATGAGCTAGTCTTCGAAGTGAAAGAGGATCAGGTAGAAGATTTCATTGCAAATATCAAAAAGCAGATGGAAGCGGCCATGACACTGGATGTACCACTACTGGTTGAAGCCGGTATTGGAGATAACTGGGATGAAGCCCACTAATTGAATCCGCGGAAACGAAAGAAAATCAAATTTAGCTGTGCAGTTCATCGATGATCTAAAAAATTGGGTATCGATATACTCCTTGAATGAAATATAACCGAAAAATTAAGTATGGATAGCACTTGTAAATTGATCTTAGAAATGGTGTAGCTGAATGTGATTTTGATGTTTTGCTTAAAGAAATTACTTATATGTTACATAAATAAATATTGAACTATTTATATTTTTCTTGAGACTATTCAAAATCGTCTAAATCCCAAACATCATCAGTAAAATCTTCATCAGAAGTTTTCGTTAATAAGC
>CALIUX010000135.1 GCA_938048505.1 uncultured Pseudomonadales bacterium | reverse complement strand
ATGGGGGCCTGTTAAAAGTCCGTCGCCCACTTAAATCTAAATAATCGATTTCTTCAGAATCACAATATATTTTGAAGTCCATGAGTCTGGATGCGAGGCTTCTCAGTCCGGATGATGATTTGTTGAGGTATTTGGGGGTTGAAGCTAGGTGCCAAATATACAAATTTCCATCCTCCCAAGGGCTTAGGTCTTCGTTGTGAAGAAATGGGAAGTTATAAATCCTATCCCCCTCAGACTGCTCTGAGGTCAAAAAGGGATCGATTTGAATGAGGCTTAGCTTGTCGGGAGGGGAATCGCTTTCCGTGCAAGGGGCATGGAATTCAGGTGTATGTGTTACTGCAATGTCAGCAGTGGCATGTTTGATGACAGGAATAATCGTTATTCGTTGCTGCTTTGTAATATCCATTTCGGAATCCTCGTGTTGGTTTTGTCAACACTTTCACGATTCCTGTAGCCTGGCAACCCCCTAGGGTTCCTGTGAGTTTAGGGTAGCGGCCTCGCATTTCTTTTTTCACGCTATCGTAACCATTTTGCCAAAATGCACTGAGGTCTTGTGTCACTTGCAGAGGCCGTTTGGCCGGTGACAATAAATGTAACATCAGCTTTAACTCCCCCCTCATAACCGCTGGGGTTGTTTGGCAGCCAAACATTTCCTGTAACTTTACGGCCAGTACCGGCGGCTCTTGAGTGTAATCAATCGCCACTTCCCGACCACTTGGTACCGAGATGCGGTCGGGCAATAGCGTTTTTAATTGCTGCGGCAATGGCCAAGGTAATTGCTGAAGAATTAATGGGTAAATATCGATTTTTTTAAAATCGCTCAACACATTTACCGATGGTGTGGCTTTATCTTCGAGCGCTGGCATCAGCCATTCTTCCAAACGATTCAATAACCCTTTATGCGTTAGGTCAGGCCACGTTTCATCATCACGTTCGCGCAAATAGCGCACTTTGGCACACAACTGCTGAACCGCATCATTCCAATCCAGTATTGATAACCCTTTTTGCCGTATTAATTCTGTTAGTGCAGCCGCTTTGATATGCGGTGGCAGGTCACGTACAGGCTCCGAAGCGTAAATAAGTTTACCAATGCAATGCTGCGCCTCGGCAATAAAGCGTTGCTTTTGCTCATCCCATTGCGCGATAACACGACGCGTGACTTTATCGGCCAATACCGAATTAAAAGCCGTCTCATCGAGTGGAGCACCTAAAAAGATACGGTCTTGTTTTGAACCCGCATGGCCACCGGCATCCGCCACAACGATCCATTGATGATGCGCTAGCGGTTCTGACATATCCAGATTCGCTGCTCGCCCATTCGCGAGCTTAAAAACCGCTACGCCATCTTGTGCTGCATGCCTCTTAGCAATATGTTCGGGGAAGGCTTTAGCCATCGCCCAAGCAATATCATCAATATTTCCGCTCGCATGATTTCCACTTGCCTGCTTATTGATTTGAATAGTAGAGTGGCTGTTTATGCTGTTGTCATGCTTATACACTGCGTTCAACAAGGCTTGAAATTGCTTTGCCAAAGACATGGTACGTTTGCACCAGCTTTTAGGGAGTGATGGATCGTGTGCCAAAAGCCTCGCTACCGTTTGCGTCAGGTCAGCTGATAAACCCCGTGGCGCCTTTTCGCTTAAGACGGCTGCCACTAAACACCCTGTATTGGCAAAGTGATTTGCATGTGCCACACATAACAGTTTTGCCACGCGTGGGTGGCAAGGAAAAACGGATAGATTCGTTCCCTCATTGGTCAGCTCACCTTTTTCATTCAAAGCACCAAGCGATCGTAATGCATCAAGCGCTTGATCCCAGTTCGACGCTTTAGGCGGTGTTAACCAAGCCAGCTCATCAAAATGCTGCGCCCCCCATGACAGTAATGTCATCGCTAATGGCATGAGGTCTGAGCAAGTAATTTCAGGCGCCGCATGCGCAATTTTTTGGCGGTGTTGCGCTTCAGTCCATAATCGATAGCAACAACCAGATTCTAAACGACCCGCCCGTCCAGCTCGCTGTTCTGCGCTAGCCAAACTGATGCCGGTAGTCTGTAAGCGGGTTAATCCTGTATTTGGATCGAAGATGGGCGAGCGAACCAAACCTGCATCCACAACAATTCTGACACCCTGAATTGTAAGACTCGTTTCAGCGATATCGGTCGATAGCACCACTTTACGCTGCCCAGTTGGGCTGGGCACCAAACTGGCTTTTTGGTCTGCGAGTGACAAACCGCCATGCAGAGTATGGCATTGGATATGATCGGGCAGAGCTGAACTCAGAATGGCATAGGCGCGATTAATTTCGCTTAACCCCGGTAAAAAGACGAGTGCATCACCTGGCTCTTTTTCAAGGGCATGCAAAACAGTTTTGGTCACTTGCTCTATTAGCAGCGTATTTTTCTTTAAAGGCTGGCTTAAATAATGACACTCAACAGGGAAAGCACGCCCCTCACTGGTAACCATTGGGGCATTATCCAGCAGCTCAGCCACCGAGTGACCATCAAGGGTGGCAGACATCACCAAGAGCTTTAACGCCTGCTCACGAAAAACCTCACGAGCCTGCAGACACAATGCTAGCCCAGTATCGGTGTTAATAGAACGCTCATGAAATTCATCAAACACCACAATACCAACCCCAGTTAATTCAGGGTCTTCTTGCAGCTTACGCGTGAGCAAGCCTTCAGTAATCACTTCTATTTGTGTGCGGGGCCCAATTTTGGTCGCGCCACGCATACGATAGCCCACTGTTTGACCAACGGGTTCACCCAGCATCTCTGCCATTCGCGTTGCCGCATTTAATGCCGCAACGCGCCTTGGCTCCAATACAATAATTTTTTGCTGACCAAGCCACGGCTGATTGAGCAGCATCAAAGGGATCTGCGTTGTTTTACCCGCACCTGGCGGCGCTTGCAATACGACTTCATCGCGCTGTAGCAGCGCTTCTGCCAATTCATCTAAGCAAGCATGAATCGGTAAAGTGGCAGGTTTACCTTCTATAGAGGCATGTGAACGGTTAGCTGATTCAGAAGGTAGAGTCATAATGTGGTCGTTGCAGGTAATCGTTATACTATGGCAATGAAGCATACAGGCTGTAACCCGCCCCATAAATGAAACCGTCTCATATCCTCTATGCAATCGATAAATACTGTCTTTGCAGGCAGCATATTTACAAACTTCAGCTGACAAACCATTATTTGTAAATCTTCACTCATAAGCAACTGCTCTATCAGGAATCAACATGCAAAGGCTCGATACATTACTCGTCGACAAAGGGCTGGTCGCAACCCGCACGTTAGCACAAAAATTAATCGACGCTGATCTTGTAGAGTATCGCGAAGCAAATCTGTGGCGTATCGCCAGCAAAGCCTCTATTAAGCTTTCAAACGATATCGATATACGCGTAGGTGAACACCCTGATATGCGCTACGTTTCCCGCGCAGGGTTAAAGCTTGAAGCGGCACTCCAATCCAACAACATTAATGTGAAAGATAAAGTGGCAATTGATGTCGGTCAATCAACAGGCGGGTTCACCGACTGTTTACTCAAGCACGGTATTAAACGTGTTATTGGCATCGAAGTGGGTAAAGAGCAGCTGGCCCCCCAAATCCGTCAAGATCCACGTGTTATCTGCTTAGAAGGGGTCAATGCGCGCTATCTCACTCAAGAGATGTTAAACGACAAAGAGGAACTAGACGGCTTACCCGATTGGCATAACGGCTTTGACCTAGCAGTTATGGATGTCTCATTTATTTCACAAAAAAAAATTCTGCCCAATCTTTCAGCATTACTCAAACCCAAAGGCATATTGATTTCGCTTGTTAAACCGCAGTTTGAAGTCGGCCCTCAAAACTTAAGTAAAGGTGGCATTGTGAAGGATAAAACACTGCTTACGCACATCAAAAAGGATTTTTGTGAATACCTAGAGGCGCTAAATTTTAATGTGCTGAATTATCAAGAAAGCCCTATTAAAGGCGGGGATGGGAATAGAGAGTTTTTACTGGTTGCCGAAAAGGCATCATAAAAATCACTCAACGAGCCAATAAAAAAGGGGAAGGTATTTAAATACCTTCCCCTTTTTACTGTCAGATGCTGGACTACTCTGCAGCCAAGTTCGACTCGTCAACCAGTGCTTTTTCAAAGGCAACCAAACGCGGGTTGTCATTATCTCTCAGATCGTACAGAAAGATAAATTCTTGCCCAAGGTTCGCTTCGCTCACTTTCACACGATAGCCTTTATTACCAACACGGTAACGAGCAGTGGCATTCTCCACAACAATATCAATACGATACTGATTCGCACCCAAATATTCAAAGCGACCAAAATTGAAGCCACGCTCACTTCTTAAGCTTAGTTTCTTCGCTGGTGCTGTAGCACCTTGAGAAGATGCAAGTATGCTTTGTAAGCGTGCCATCTCAGCAGTAGCACGCTCTTTAGGCGATAAGCTATTGGGGTCTGACTTCAAAATCATTGCCTCTTTAGCTGCTTTCTCTTCGGCAAGCTCTTCAGCTAGGGCCTGCTGTTTTTGAGCAGTAAGAGCTTGTGCCGCTTGCCGGTCAGCCTGCTGGCGCCGAATAGCTTCTGCTTCTGCCACTTGGCGCAAACGATTATTTTCGCGCTCCAAAGCAGCCAATCGCTGTTCAAGTACGCCTGTTGTCTGTGCCATTTCGGTTTTGAGGTTGTCAGTTCTTTGCTTAACACGCGCTGCAACCTGCTGGCTCTGTACACGGTTATTCAGGCGAGAAATTTCTTTGTTAACCGTTGCAAGACGAGAATTCAATTCTGCTTCTTTTGTGCGCAACCGCGATACAGCTGAAACACGAGACTGTAAACCTAACTCAGCTAGCTCAACGCGCTTTGCTGCATTATTAACAAATTGCTCACCCTCTGGGGTTGGCGCTTTTGCGTAATTAGCTTTAGCTTTTGCAAGAGCCTGTTTCTTTTTCTCTATATCGGCATTATAAGCGTCAAGTTTAGCTTGCGAAGCATTTGCCTTGCGCGAGACTGAGGCCATTTCACTTTGAATTGCAGCAACTTGCTGTTCTTTTTTAGCAACTTCTTGGCTAATTGAGCTATTTTGAGCCCATGCAGGTGAAGCTAACAGTAAACTAAAAGCAACGATTAAGAGTGATTTGTAAGTATTTTCCATAATGATTTTATAACTAGTAAAAAAGTATTTAAGAGCTAAGGAACGACTCCACCCAACTCAGCATTCGCAAAAAACCTCTCATTTAAAACGTTTTTATTAAAATAAACGCTTCTATGTATGAGTGATTGACCTAATCCATAAAACGGTTGTGACTAAATACCGACTAGGATTATACCTTTTTCATTCAGATAAAGAGGGTACTCAGCAAGGTCTTTGCTAGGTCACGCTAGACATATTCATCTAGCCATCATTATCTCATGTAAGACCTGACTAATGGGTCAGAATTAAGCTTAAAGTACGCGATCAATGATTGCGGTGACATATATTACTATTAAATTCAGCAAAATCACCTTGCTTACTGATGAAAAGTGTTCTACTCGCCTCAAAAGGGCCTATTAAGCGGATATATTACACTCTATTACAACTCGCCAGAGTACAATGAGTAAAGAATACGAACTCAGTCAGGGTTTGGAGCACAGGAAAAGCACCGTTATGACAGAATACAGCTTCTAACCGTGCTCCTAGAAGTTCGGCAGTTCAAATGGCCATAGTCGCTGCTTATTTTTGTCATATTGCTGCCATAAGGAGCGATATGATTTTTTTTGCTCAGGGTGCAAAAGATCAGGCCATGCGTCCGATAACGGTTTTAGTACAAATGCATTAACTAAGATCTCGTCTCGCGGCAACAAAACACCATCAACTTCGCCCACAATATCGTCATAAACTAATATATCAATATCAAGTGTTCTGCCCGAGAACTTTGGTTTTGAGCGATCTCGGCCATGGGTATCTTCTATTTTTTTCAGCAACGCTAAAAGATCACCTACAGACAGATCCGTTTGTACTTCAACGACCATATTAAGGAAGTTATCGCCTTTAAAACCTACGGCCTCACTTTCATAAACTGGGGATAGCACAACATCACCAAAATATGCCTTTAAGCATTTGATGGCACTAGCAAATGTTTTGGCAGCGTTTTGATTGCTACCTAGGCCAAGTAATACAAAAGCCATTAAGGTTTTTCTCCACGTTCGATCGATATCCCCACATCATCAGCATCTGCAATCGCCCCAGGTTTATGAACCGTTAGCTGCAACCATACAACATGAAAATCAAATTGAATTTTTTCTGCCAGCTTATCTGCCAACGTTTCAATGAGCTGAAATTGCGTATTGGCCACAAAGTCACGAATCATATCGGTAATAGCCTTGTAATCGAGGGTATGACGTAAATCATCAGTTAATGCTGCCTGAGAAATATCGACTGACATCGTCACATCAATATACAGTGACTGGCGTACTTCTCTTTCCCATTCGAACACGCCGATTATGCCGTTCGTCTTCAACCCTTTAATAAATACTGTATCTGTCATGGTTTACATTGTTTCCTGGGTATAACGCATTAGCTCACACCCAAACCTTGTAACTCAGTCATAGGCCACCGCGGCCTCACGGTCACTTGCAGAGGCTCTTGCTGATCAGCTAATAATCTCTGACAGCCCGCATAGGCAATCATCGCACCGTTATCAGTACAAAACTCATGCCGAGCATAAAAAACGTTAGCACCTATCTTAGATAGAGCTATCTCTAGCTTTTCACGCAAACGCGTATTGGCCGAAACACCCCCCGCGACAACCAATCGCTTTAAACCAGTTTGCTCCAATGCTCTACGGCACTTAATAACTAATGTATCTGCAACGGCTTCTTGAAAGGCATACGCAATATCAGAACAGGTTTGGTCATCAGGCAAACCATCAGTCTGAGCATGCTTGGTGACGGTATTGAGTGTGAACGTCTTCAGACCACTAAAGCTAAAATCTAGGCCCGGACGATCACACATGGGACGCGGAAAACGAAAGCGATCTGCTTGCCCCCCCTCAGCCAACACTGCTAAGCGAGGGCCACCGGGGTAATCTAAATCGAGCATTTTTGCGGCTTTATCAAAGGCTTCACCTGCCGCATCATCAAGCGATTCACCGAGTAAGGTATATTCGCCCAATGCTTTAACTTCTATTAATTGAGTGTGGCCGCCAGATACTAAAAGCGCTACAAAAGGGTAATCAGGGGGTGCTGCTTCCAACTGGGGCGCTAAAAGGTGCCCCTCCATGTGATGCACACCGATGGCTGGTACTCCCCAGCCCAGCGCCAATGCGCGTCCGGTGCAAGCCCCCACTAACAGTGCGCCGATTAATCCTGGGCCTTTGGTGTAAGCCACTGCGTCAATGTCTTGCGCTGTGACGCCCGCATCAACGATAACCTCATCGATCAACGGTAAGAGTTTACGAATATGGTCACGCGAAGCCAGCTCGGGCACAACGCCACCATATTCGGCATGCAATGCAATTTGGCTGAACAAGCGATGGGCGAGTAACCCGCGTGAGGCATCATAAAGCGCCACACCGGTTTCATCGCAAGAGGTTTCAATACCGAGAACTAACATATTCAAGAGCCAATCATATTCGAGAATCAGTCATGTAGGGCACCAATTCTTTTAGTGTAAAACCCATATAATCTAAGGCGATCAAGGGTCAACGCAGCAAGCCGACAATTCTACCCCTCGGCCTCTATATTCTCCATGTCTTTTGCGCCCTAGCGCAAAGGGTCACAACTGTCCACAATTAAACGTTGCAGGCGGCGTCACAACTGTATAGAATTGCGGCCCCTTGAAAACCACTGTGCAAAACTTGATCGAACCGACTCAAGACACAGCCTTTAAATGCTCTGCCTAGCAGCAAATTGCTAAGAACAGAGCGCTATAACGACTCAAATTTAGACAGGTAGATTTATGCCTTCAGTAAAACTGAAAGAAAACGAGCCCTTCGATATTGCTCTTCGTCGCTTTAAGCGCTCTTGCGAAAAAGCAGGTGTTTTAGCAGAAGTTCGTCGCCGTGAGTGCTATGAGAAGCCCACTACTGTACGTAAGCGTAAAGCCGCTGCTGCCGTTAAGCGTCACGCCAAAAAAGTTTCTCGTGAGAACCGTAAATTCCAACGCATGTATTAATCGCTTTTCTTTAGTTGTAACGCTTGCACAATATAAATAAAGCGTAAGCACACTAAAGCATAATGCGTTAGACGGCTAGCGAATCAGCGCTAGCCAAGTTCTATTTTGCCGTAAACAATTACGTCTTGATTGATATCGACCCCTAACCGGATAAGCGAATATGAGTGAGATCAAAAAAACGATTACCTCTGCAGTCAAAGATGCAATGCGAGCAAAAGAGAAGGAGCGCTTAAGTGTGCTCCGTATGATCACAGCAGAGTTCAAGCGCATTGAAGTCGATGAACGCATTGAAGTTGATGATGCTCGTGTATTAGTCATACTCGACAAAATGACAAAACAACGTCGTGATGCCGAAACGCAATATAAGGATGCAGGTCGTGATGACCTTGCCACCATTGAAGCATTTGAAATCAGTGTTATTAAAGACTTTCTTCCTCAGGCACTGACTGAAGCTGAAATACAATCCCTTATCCAAGAGGCTATATCATCCACTCAGGCCCAAGGCATGGGCGACATGGGGAAAGTGATGGGCCAACTCAAGCCTAAGATGCAAGGTCGTGCTGATATGGGCGCAGTAAGCAAGCTTATAAAGGCAGCTCTACAAGGCTAAACCTCGATTTTTTGCTACCACATTTAGCTGTCACTTTTTATCTGCTGCTTAACTTTATACTTCTATCAATTGATTGCACTGCAGCCATTTGAGCCAAGCGCATATACAAACTAGCAAAGCATTAAGACTTTCGACAGCATAGTATTTCTTCAGCAGTAAATTCGCTACACTGTATTATTAACACACTCATCAACACACCAAGCTCAACGCGTGCGCAACACAAAGCGCGTAATTGCCCAGCGCCCTACTTCAATGTGCCGGCTACAACCCCAAACTGCCATCCCTGCATATGAGCCGTATTCCACAGCCCTTTATTGATGATTTGATTAACCGAATCGACATTGTTGATGTTGTCGATAAACGCGTTAAGCTCAAAAAAACGGGCAAGAACTATTCAGCATGCTGCCCGTTTCATAACGAAAAAACACCTTCGTTTACAGTTAGCCAAGATAAACAGTTTTACTATTGCTTTGGTTGTGGCGCGACGGGCAATGCCATTGGCTTTGTTATGGACTTCGATAAAGTCAGCTTTGTCGACTCCATTGAAATGCTGGCAAGCAATGCCGGTATGCAAGTGCCAAAAGAAGACCCCAAAAAAAGTAACGGGCGCCCCAAGCAAGACTTCAAGAGCCTTTATGCGCTTTTAGATAAATGCGCCACCTACTTTATCGACCACCTCAAAGAACACCCCGACCGCCAAAAAGCCATTAAATATTTAAAAGAAAGGGGGCTGTCGGGCCAAATAGCCAAAGATTTCAAGCTGGGCTATGCACCCAAAGGATGGGACAACCTACTCACCAAACTCGGTACCGACGCAGCCGACCGCAAAGCACTGACCACCACCGGCATGGTGATCGAACACGAAGAAGACAATAAGCGCTACGACCGTTTTCGGCAGCGCATTATGTTCCCTATACTGGATATTCGCGGGCGCACCATCGGTTTTGGCGGACGTGTTCTAGGCGAAGAGAATCGCGTAGGGCCAGACGGCAAAAAGATCAAAGGCTCTGGCCCCAAGTACCTTAACTCGCCTGAAACACCCGTATTTTATAAAGGCAAAGAGCTTTACGGGCTTTATCAAGCAAGGCAAGCCCATCGGGAACTAACCAGCTTGCTGGTGGTTGAGGGGTATATGGATGTTATTGCTCTGGCGCAATACGGTATTCGCAATGCCGTTGCTACATTAGGCACAGCCTGTGGCGAAGAACACCTTAAGCTTGCATTCAAATACACCAACACCGTTGTTTTTTGTTTTGATGGCGACAAAGCTGGTCGTACTGCCGCAAAACGCGCACTCGAAAACAGCTTGCCAGTGATGGTAGATGGCTACCAAATTAAGTTTTTATTTTTACCTGAAGGCCAAGACCCCGATACACTCATCAGACAAATTGGCCATGAACGCTTTAATGAACTCATTAAACGCGGCACACCACTCGAAGAGTTCTTTTTTAGTGCACTCAGCGAAGGGCTAGACATTCAAACCATGAGTGGCAAAGCACGCCTGAGTAAGCTGGCCGCGCCACTGCTACACAAACTCCCCAAGAGCGTATACCGCGAACTCATGTTCGAACTGCTTGCTCAGCGCACGGGGTTAAACCAAGAGATTTTACAGGAGCTGATCAGCGAACCCGCGCCACGATTGGCGCCAGAAGCTAAAGCAGAGCAACCCAGCGAACAGTATTCTAGCGCCCCGCCCGCTCAAGCATCGCAACAAAACAGCTCATTCACGCCCCCTTCAACCCAGAACGCTTTTGAAGCGGAAGCAAGCTTTGGGGCCGAGACAGCCTCTGCAATAGAAAGAAATAGCCCTCAGCAAAATGAAATCACGCTTGATCAAGCAACCCCGACTGAAAAAAGAAACAACCTACAGCAAGGGCCTATCGATCTTGCCATTGCACTCCTGCTAGAAAATCCAGCGCTGGCGCATGAAACAACTCTGCCCGACATGCTAGAGAGCGAAGAAGCGCAAGAACTTGAGCAAATATTTATTTATCTTAAAGAACGCGAAGCGCCTAGTCTTGTCAACATCATAGGCGCATGGGGTGGCCGCTTTGGCACGCAGGCTCAAAATCTTTTGATTGAGCGGGTTAATAACCAACTCTTGAGCTTAGCCAAACGTTCAAAAGGGTATAACGATCGACAAGAGCTGATCGATGCTTTTGCCAAAATCACCCAGCAAACACAGGCGCTTAAGCGCCAAAATGAGATCGACAAACTCAAAATAAAGCCACCAAATCAACTATCATCCAAAGAACGGGCTCGACTGATCGAACTTATCACAACCATTTCGACTACGAGTTAGTCAAAATTTAAAAAAAGCGTTATAATGTTCGGCTATCCCGCCTTCATACAATCTGTCATACGGATGCTTTAATGAGCGAAAACAAACAGTCGCGAATCAAAGACCTTATCAATCGCGGACGCGAGCAAGGTTACCTCACTTACGACGAAGTTAATGATCACCTCCCTGAGGATATTTCCGATCCGGATCAGGTTGAAGACATCATTCAAATGATTAACGACATGGGCATCCGCGTGTTTGAAACCGCACCCGATGCCGATGAGTTGTTAATGAATGACAGCGACAATCCCGATGAGATTGCCGCCGCTGAAGCTGCTGCTGCACTCGCTGCTGTTGAAACAGAAGCTGGCCGCACCACTGACCCTGTCCGCATGTACATGCGTGAAATGGGTACGGTAGAGCTGCTGACTCGCGAAGGTGAAATTGCTATCGCCAAACGCATCGAAGAAGGCTTGCGCGAGCTTATGCACTCGCTTGCGTTCTGGCCTGATTCAGTCAAAAAGCTACTCGACGAATATACGCTCTGCGAGCAAGGTGAAAGACGCCTTGCCGATGTCATCAGTGGCTGGCTAGACCCTGCCGAAGATCCTGCTGCTCCCGCTACAGAAGGCTTTCAAGCAAAAGCCGCTGAAGACAAAAAAGAAGCAGATGATAAAGATGATGACGACGAAGACGAAAACGAAGGCGGCATTGATCCAGAATATGCACGCGAGCGCTTCACCCAATTAAGAGAAGCCTACGACAAAGCTGCCGATATCATCAGTAGCAAAGGGCGCATGAGCAAAGATGCCGGTATTGCGCTTGAAGAGCTTGGCCAAGTCTTTCGTTTTTTCAAGCTTCCGCCTCGCCAGTTTGACCCAATTTATGGCGCCGCACGCGAAATCCTTCAAACCGTTCGTAAAACCGAACGCAACCTGATGATGCAATGTATGCGCTACGGCAAAATGCCGCGCAAGACATTCATTAAAGAATTCCCGGGTAACGAAACCAACCTTGATTGGATACCCAACGTTATCAAGAAAAAGCGTGATTACTCAGACAACCTCAGAAACGTTGCTGACAACATCATCAAGCTCCAAGAAACACTGCTTGAGATAGAACAACGCACCGGCCTTGAACTGCCCTCGATTAAAGAAATTAATCGCCGTATGTCTCTAGGCGAAGCACGTGCACGCCGCGCCAA
>CALIUX010000134.1 GCA_938048505.1 uncultured Pseudomonadales bacterium | reverse complement strand
CAGGCCGATATTGCACTGGGCGGGCAAGGTGCGCCACTGGTGCCGCCCTTTCATCAATATTGGTTTCAGTCCGCAACGCAAAATACATGCATCGTCAATATTGGTGGCATCAGCAATATCACGCACTTACCCGCTAGCAACGCTATAAACAGCAGCACTGCAAGCGGCAACAATATAATTAGTAACAGCATAAGTGACACAGCAGTAAATAGCACTGAAGTAAATAGTACAGCAGTAAAAGGTTGGGATACTGGGCCAGGCAATGGATTAATGGACGCCTGGTGCCTAAAGCACACGGGGAAGCCCTACGATAACGGAGGTGATTGGGCTCGCACGGGCAGCATAATCGAACCGCTATTAAATCGGTTATTAGAGCATCCTTACTTTAGTAAGCTACCACCCAAGAGCACCGGCAAAGAAGAATTTTCACTTTCATGGCTTGAAGTGATACTCAATAATACGCAGCACCAAAACCAAGATGTCCAACGCACACTGCTAGAGCTAACGGCACAAAGTCTCTGTCATGATATTCTTATGCTAACCCCCAGAGTGGGTGCCATCTATGTTTGTGGCGGCGGTAGCTTAAATCTCTATTTAATGGAGAGACTAAATCAATTACTGCACCCAATTACCGTTTCGAGCACACAAGCACTTGGGCTAGCGCCTTGCGCGGTTGAAGCGTCTGCCTTTGCTTGGCTAGCGCATCAGTTTTGGCACAGGCGCCCGGGTAACTTGCCCGCCGTCACCGGTGCGTCACGGGAAGCTATCTTAGGGCAATTGGTTCTCCCCTAGCTTCGTCCTAATTTGCTAGCCAACCGCCACCTACCCAGATTACAGAAAGACACAAGGCCAACTCAGCAGGCACCATATGACACCAACACGTATCCACCTTCATAAAAAAACGCAGCGACTTGCCATTGATTTTGATGAAGAGCAATTCTCACTCGGCGCAGAGTTTTTAAGGGTGCATTCACCTTCGGCTGAAGTGCAAGGCCATGGTGGGCAAGGGGGCGAGCTTCCTGTCCAGAAAAGTGAAGTGAGCATTCAAAAAATTGAGCCGGTTGGAAACTACGCGATAAGAATTTATTTTGACGATGGTCATACCAGTGGCCTTTACACCTGGTCTTACCTGCATAAACTCGGCTCAAATAAAGAAACGCTTTGGTCCGAATACCTAGAGAAGCTAAAAGCCGCAGGGCAAACGCGCGAGAAAGGTGCACAAGTGCTTACATTTACGCCAAATTCGTAAAGCGAATAGCTCAAATCACACAATACAGTCAGAATAGGACACCTATATCATTCAATTGTCACCTCGAACACGTTAACATAGCCAAAATGTCTCGCTGAATGCCAATGCAGCGCGTGAAGCTCATCGCTTCACACGTCATTCATGCATTCATGCCCCTCATACACTAAGGTTATGGCCATGCTACCCCGCATCTTACTCGTTGATAGTAATACGATTAGCCAAAGGATTATTAAAAAGCAATTACACGAGGTAGCGCTAATTGAAGTCGCCACAGTGCAATCACAAATTGCTGAAAGCCTTGGTGTAACGAGGCCAGATCGAATCATCATTAACACAGATTCAATAGGGAGTGAAACAGCTGCTTTATGTGCTTGGTTAGACAGTGACCCCCACCTTAGCCAAATCGATCTAACAATTTTAACCAGCGATACTTGTGCAAAAGTAGAATTAACACACTACGAAGCCGGCGCGAGCAATGTTGTGCACTTACCCTGTTCCGGCGCATTGCTGCAATACAAAATATTAAAGCAGACCAGGCGTGAGCACTTAGACCAAAGTGCTTACCACGCCAGTAATACACTGAACCGCTTTTATGAAAACACGTATACCAGTACTTCTCTGAGCTACTGCATGACAGAGTGCCTGAAAGCTCTCGAAGATATGGGGTTACAAGCAGCTCTACATGTATGCGATCACCCTGAGCTAACCTGCAGCTCATTTGGGTCGATTAACAGCTACGAAAAAGCACTGTTGAGCTATGCAGAATGCTTAAAGCCCTCTCCTCATTCAGCAAGGCTCACTTTTGGTGATGAACGCCTATCGATTCTTGTGCAAAACCTACCAAATGAACATCACCCCGAATATAAAGGGCTCATAGATTGGGTCAAAAAGATCTTTAATGCCACCAGCCAAAAGGCCAAGGAGCTCTTGGCCAAGCATGCCAATAAGGTCAAATTAGAACGCTCAGAGCACGATAATATTCCACATACATTAAAAGGCGCGCAGCGTCTGCATTATCATGTTGAGCGCGCGATACATATGATGGAAGCCAGTTGCGAGGCAGATATTACGCTTAGTATTGATGAGCTTGACCAAGCGCGGGAATGGCCACTTTCAGCTAAGCAAATGCAGCACCTCTCACATTTACGCAGCCGCCTTATGGAGCTCAAAGAAGCCCTTCTCACTAACTGTCTTGAAATCGAAAGCCGCTATCTGCAATTTATCACCGAGCGTAGAGCCAAAACGCGTCTTAACCTCGGCTGGTAGATTAAATCCTTACCTATTAAAACCCTATCTCTTAAAACCCTATCTATTAAGACCTTATCGACTAAGTTCTGATCTGCTCTATGCTGCAGATGAAGGTTAAGAGGTGAGGGGCAAGGACATCATTGCGATAAGCACCGCTCAAAGCCCTCTGAAATAGAAAGCAACAGCGCCTCAATCGAGTTGATATGTTGCGCGCGTCCTAGAACATCAATGACAACTGACTGTAATCCCAGAGTATTCGCAAGCTTTATATTAGAGGCAGTATTCGTCTCAACAACCAAGCATCGTGCATCGCGCATTTTCTGACGTAAAGAAAACATACTGCGTACAGAAAGCTGCTGTTCAGGTAATTTACTCACAGCGGCAACCTGATTAAGGGAAAAAGCGGAAACAAAATGGCTAAAGCCATCATGACTCACACCAAAAGCATTCCCTTTAAGGGACGCCAATGAAGAAGTGATCTGACTCGTTGTTAAGCGCAGCTGCTCACGCGCAGCAAAGAGGTTTTTTTCAATTTCGGCTGCGGCTAATGGATTAAGCGCCTGCAACTGCTGAGCAATTGCCATATACGCTAGATCAACATTGGCGGGGCTAAGCCATAAATGCAAATCCACCCCTTTACCCAGCTTTTGGTTATCATGATAGGGCCAGTTAAGACCCGATATTTGGCCCAAGGCAAGATTAGGTAGCCCGCCAGATGCCATAGGCTTCGCCAAGAAGCGCTCAAACTCAGCCCCCAACCAAATAACTAAATCGGCTTGCGCGATTTTTTGGCGCTCCGATAGCGTCATTGCTTGCGCATGGGGGTTTCGACCCGCACCCAGTAATGCATCAACCTGAAACTGGTCACCAGCAATCGCTTTGACCATCAGCTCAACAGGCTTTATGGACGCTACTACCCTAGGACGATCAAAGTTAGCCGCATTCACTTGCACGATTGAAAAAACAGATAAAACAAGTAGCACGATAACCTGCGCAGCTATCGTTCGAGTACCTAGAATCATGAATAAAGAAACCATTTAAAAAATATCGGAGACAACGCTTGGATAGCCACAGCTCAACCGTCTTCGAGTCAATCAAAATGCTATAGTGTATCATTTTGATATCGCAACATCGAAACTGATCGAGAGAATGATGCAAAACACCCGTGTCAATGCCCACGCCATGCCCGCCAAACAAGACGGTACAATACTGACACTCCAAGAGGTCACACTGCGTTACGATAATGTGAAGGTGCTAGATAATATCAACTTCTCACTGAATGCTGGCCAAATCCTCACGATTATTGGACCAAACGGCGCTGGCAAGAGCTCACTGATCAAAACGGCCATTGGCCTTATCTCGCCTCAAGCGGGCAAAGTCATTAAAAAGCCAGGTTTACGCATTGGCTATATGCCGCAAAAGATCTCAATCAATGCACAACTCCCGCTGACGACACGCCGTTTTTTATCGCTCAATAGTCGCAAGGCCGATTTTAGCGATGCGGTAAAACGCCTTGATATCACCTGCTTACTCGACACTCCCATTCAAGGTCTGTCCGGCGGCGAAATGCAACGCGTATTATTGGCCCGCGCCCTAATGAAACAACCTGAACTACTCGTGCTAGATGAGCCCGCGCAGGGGGTTGATGTGGTAGGTCAAGCGGAGCTTTATCATTTACTAGGCGAGCTGAGGGATGAACTACATTGTGGCGTTTTGCTTGTCTCACATGATTTGCATATTGTGATGGCTCAAACAGATCACGTTCTTTGCCTGAATAAACACATTTGCTGTCATGGTGAGCCCGAAAGCGTCAGCCAGCACCCCGAGTACCTACACTTATTTGACCCAAAAGCAGCAGACGATATCGCTGTATACACGCATGATCATGATCATTCACATGACATGCATGGTGATATTGTTAAGGGTTCCAAGCAGTCATGCTCCCACCCCTGATTTTTCAAAATCAAAACCGGATACAGCTGCCCCTTCGATACACCAGCCTTTTCAGCACGATACGGCCCCTTTTATATGCTAATACCTGATTTTTTACTTTACGCCCTGCTTTCTGCCCTTGCCATAGCCATTACCGCAGGCCCTTTAGGTGCATTTGTTGTCTGGCAGCGACTGGCTTATTTTGGCGATACATTGTCTCACGGGGCATTACTCGGCGTTGCCTTTGGTTTGTTTGCGGGTATTAACATCACTCTGGCCATCGTCATTTGCTGCCTACTAATGGCTACTGCACTTTTAATATTGATGCGCAACCCAAATCAAGGGCATGACGCTATGCTCGGGTTGCTATCTCATACGGCTTTAGCTGCGGGGCTCGTTAGCATTAGCCTTTCGGGTACGAGTGTGGATATTTTTGCCTACTTGTTTGGGGATTTACTCACAACCACGGCTCAAGATGCCTGGCTAATTTTGGGCATCAGCCTAGGCATAATCATTCTTTTAGTCATTTTTTGGCAGCCAATGCTTTTGTGCGTTATTGATCAGAATTTAGCAAAAGCAGAAGGGATACCAACCACTCTCATGAAAGCATTACTGCTCTTTTGTATTGCGATTATGGTGGCATTCGCCATGCGTATTGTCGGCGTTTTACTCATCACTGCGCTATTAATCATCCCCGCGTCATCAAGCAGGCTCCTTAGCCGCACACCCGAAATGATGGCCTTTTTAGCCGCAATTATAGGCTGTATAGCCGTATTGGGCGGCATGGCAAGCTCTTACTGGTACGATACCCCTGCCGGGCCTAGTATTGTTTTATTTTCTAGCGCACTGTTTTTATTGGCTTTTTCTGCAAAAAAGATCATAGATTACACCTCAAAAAGGCGTTAAGTACAGTTCCCGCACAAGCCACAGAACGGTAAACTCATCACAAACCTGCCCTGCTTTATCTGTTGAGCCTCGCTTTCCATATCTTTTTTAGGCATAAACTCATAAACTCAACGGTCAATTCGGTACAGTTAGTTAGTACCTTTTAGTTAATACCTTTTCCTGATGCTTGATTACTGACTGTTTGATGATCGGCAACAGCTATTGTGTAAGGCAGTTTATTAAGAAGAATAACAATAAAGAATAAAAATAGATTTAACGA
>CALIUX010000133.1 GCA_938048505.1 uncultured Pseudomonadales bacterium | reverse complement strand
TATACGGGTGCCTGGTATGGCTTTTTAGGTGGCCTGTTTGCGATGATTTTAGTCTTCCTTGGACACAACGCCTTATCAGATTCTGTTGCGCGTTTAGCCGCAGCTTACCAAAGCCACTACTCACTTGAAGGCCTTGGGCTTGAAGATAATCTGTCTTTACTGGCTGCGAGTACGTTTTTAGGCTTGTTCTCTGCGTGGTTGGCTGTAGGCAAGCACTTGAGTGATATTGAACCGCGCTAATACGGTAAGCTTGATTATTATTACTTGCAAAGACTCTCATCTAATTGATCGACACATATAAACATCAATTAAATGAGAGGCATAAATGAAAAGCTTATTTTTTCTTTTTACTCGCTTCAAGCTGTGCTTTAGCCGCAGCCATAATCACTTCATTACTGACGCGTACTTTAAAATTAGGTGCAATAAAGTTAAATGTCACAAGGCCTTTTTCGTTAACTAACATAGCGGCCGGTACAGGTAAAAGACTGTGATCTTCGCCAGAGCTTTTTTTAAGGTCAATGCCAAAGGTTTTGTATTTTACTTTGGTTGCCGTGCCCACTTTGAAGGCTAAACCCAGCTTTGTAATGGCTTCTGCTTTACTATCAGAAAGGAGCTCATAGCCTAGCTCGTGCTTCTCATCTGTTTTGAGTAGTTCTTCTGGCTTGTCGGGGCTGATAGCAATAATTTGAAACCCTAGTCCTTTTAGCTCATCTTCAATTTTACGTAGCTCAGCAAGGTGTACATTACAGTAAGGGCACCAGCCTCCTCGATAAAAAACCAGTAAGGCTGGCTTTTCTGAAATCATTTTATTGAGGCTAATCGCTTTGTTATTAGGTGTATTTAGCGTGATTTTAGGTAACGATTGCCCAATCATAATAGGGCGGATGTCATTTGCACTTTTAGGTGCTTCTTTATCGGCTTTATAGCCAGCCGCTTGAGCAGATATGGCCAAAATAAATAAGCCAACAGCGAAGGTTATGCGAGTAAGGGCATTTTGTATGCTACTGAAAGAGCATAAAGATAAGCTGTGCATAGGAGTTCCTATTGATGTTATGAAAATTGCTGCTAGCCACAATTGAATAACGCATCCAGCTTGCGCCAAGCTCGAAAATGTGACCATTCGAACAGTATACCGTATAGAAATGTGCCTGTTATCTATTTACCCAGTACAAGGGATACGTATACCCAATTAAATAGGTAAAACGAACAGGTAAAACGAATTAGACTGATCTAATCAGACAAAGCTAAACCACAAGGTAATACTTGCGTATCGCCTTGTGGGTATGCAGGTGCATAAGGCTTAAACGATGAAACTATGAAGTTATGCTGAGGCAAGCAGATGCTAGACCTCGGTAACTTCCGTTGGTTCACAGCTCATATTATGGTCACTGTTAGTTGCTTCATGGGTATCAGTTGTATCATGCACAGGTGTTGCAGGGGCTTCTGAAGGGGGCCGTTCAGGTTCATCAGGAGTGATCACTTTGAGTATGGCATCTGTGGCGGTTAGGCAGTGATATTGCTCTGAGAGTGACTCTAGCGCGCTCGCTTGAACATCAATGACTTGCTCTTCACCGTAGAAAATAAAGCCTTCATGTGCCCCAGCCTTGTAAGCGTAAACACCATAGGGCTGTTCTTCTAATTCCTGCCACTGTTTGTCGGTCAGGTAAGACGCGTTCACGGTTATCAGTGCGCTAATATCAAACTCCAGTACAACAAATGCTTTGGGCGCCGATAAAAAATCGCGTTGCCGCTCGTAGGCAATATAGACAGCGGTTTCTGTGGTCAGCATATGCACGGCGGTTGCGGGTTGGCAGCAAAATTGAGGGTATTCAGTAGGGCTCAACATATTTCTAGCAGGCATGCGTTTCTCCATTAGTACAATTAATGTGGGATAAAAAGTACACTAAGCACTCAAAGCTAAGCATTTAACAGTAAGCATTTAACAGTAAGCATTTAAAAGTAAGCAGTTAAAACAAGGCCAACACTTTTCATTAAGAGCTTTTGCATAAAATACGTTTGTATTGAAACAATCGTATTCAAATCATCAAGGCTCTAAAAAGTTGTTGGCCTGTCATCCATTACAATCGGTGAGAATCTGGTATGCCATGAATCTTGCTGGCAGGAAGTAAACAAGCAGTAAAAAGCAAAATCTAGCTAGACCAGACATGCTCTAGCTAAGCGAGTACCAGAAAACCATCATCATCCAAAAAGCCATTCATGCCAGTATTGAGCCAAGTTACATCACCGCTTTCGATCAAGTTAGGATAATGTGGCTCGGAGTAAGATTTTGAGTGAGCCAATAGAGGATTTAGCTTTGCTGACATCACTTGCGGCCCTGCTACCCACACTCGACCTGTAATACCACTGGGTAGAGAGAGGCCCTCTTGATCAACAATTTTAATGCTGGTGCCAGGCAGTGGCATGCCTTGAGTGCGGGCTTTTTCACCGACTTGTACACGCCAATTATGCGTATCAATTGCGTCTGGAATATTACAACTAATAACCGGTGAAGCTTCTGTTAAACCAAACCCAACTCGCACTGGGCAATTGAATTTGAGCTGAAAATCTTTGATGCATGCGTTATCGGTTATGGCGAAGCCGTTTTCAGCCTTATCTGGATCAGCATTAATATGGCTGGCCACAACGGTGCGCAATGTTCGCAGCATCAGGTTATGCACTTTGGGCTCTTGGGTCAGCCTTTCAAGCGTCTCGCGATGGGCAAAGAGTAACGTCACATCATGTTTGCTAATGGCTTTGGCATCGGCACTGGCATTATCGAGCGGTTGAGGTACACAGGTCATACCGTGCAGCATGGGCATCAGCAACCCAACGGTTAAGCCATAGGCCTGATCAAGCGGGAGTTGCGTTAAGACCGTATCGTCTGCGCTGGCATTTAAAATATCAGTAATCTGTAGAATATTGGCTTGAAGATTCTTATGGCTTAAATGAACGGTTTGATGATCTGTAAAGAAGGTTGTTGCAAGAGCATCGGGCTGTGTTGGGGTTGTTGATAGCGCCTGTAATATCCACGCTGGGCAGAGC
>CALIUX010000132.1 GCA_938048505.1 uncultured Pseudomonadales bacterium | reverse complement strand
CGCTGTATGCGGTTTGGTCAGCCAGTCTAGTGTTTCACCACCCGTTGTTTGATTGCGATAACGTGTAACACGAATAGCATCCAGTGCAACAGGCATAGTCAAATGCGGCAGTAATAAACCGGAATACACCATGCCGCCATTCATCACGCATAGCGCAACCAAACCTTTTCTAGCTTGAAGACCCTGCTCTGCACTATTAGTGCTGTCGGGGTGATCAAACAAGTGATTAATCTCGGCCGCTTGTTTAACGACAGCTTGTTGTACAGCATCGTACGTTGCGAGTTTTTTGGCTTTGGGCCAACAAATAGAAAAAACTGTATCAGGCATGATCAGGGTGTCCTTCTGGTATGCCGTTAGGCAAATGAACCGTTGTCGTTGGGAAAGCGCATTCCGCTTTATGCTCATCAATGATGACCAATATTTTTAGCAATACATCTTGCTTAATTTCGTGAAAGCGTACCCAGTTAGTGGTTTTTGTAAAGGTATAGATAAAAAAGTTTAAGGCGCTGGGGCCATATGCATCAAAATTGACGATTAATGTCTGGCCCGTATCAATATCAGGGTGCTGCTCCAACATGGCTTTAACCGCGGCAACGATATCGGCCATTTTATCTGCGTCATCGTAGCGGATACCGATTGTTTCTTTGATACGTCGGTTCAACATGCGTGAAGGGTTTTCGACAGAAATCTGCATAAAGGTCGAATTTGGCACATAGAGTGGGCGTTTATCAAATGTGCGAATACGTGTTAAGCGCCAGCCAATATCTTCTACTGTACCCTCGATATTTTTATCGGGGGAGCGAACCCAGTCACCCACTTTAAAGGGGCGATCAAGGTAGATCATCAACCCGCCAAAAAAGTTAGCCAGCAAATCTTTTGCGGCAAAGCCAACGGCAATACCACCAATACCACCAAACGCCAAAACACCCGAAATGCTATAACCCAGTGATTGCAATACCACAAGCGCAGCCGTAATAATCACCGAAATCCGCAGTAACTTCCCGACTGCCATGGCAGTAGTGGCATCCATAGGTTTATGCGAGAAGCTGGGATCAATCAAGTTGTGCTCAGCGCGCTTAATAAACGATACCAAAAACCAAACGACTAAGAGTATCGTGGCAACCTGTCGAATGGGGGCAATTAAGTGTAATAAGCTGATTTCAGCTTGCGCAGCAGCAATACTCGCTGCATGTGACAAACCGACTACCCAAACCATCCATTTAGCTGGTTTTTGCAACGCCTCAAATAAGGCATCATCCCAAAGGCTTTTTGTGCTTTCGGAGCGGCGCACAATTTTATCGAGAAAGCGCGCCAATATATAAGCAACGATCAAGGTTAAGGTGACAATCACAAACACCTCAACCATCCAAAGATAATCTCGGGTCACAACACTGCTGACCCACTCTTTTAATTCATCTAAATTCATAGCTCATTACTCGTAGCTTATTATTCATAGCTTATTATTTTCATAGCTCATTTTATTCATGGCTCATTGCTTTTATTGAAACGCATATAAATGACGTTGCTGTGTTTGCCAAAAAGCGGTTTTTTGCAAAGTTTGCCAAGAAAACCCCGTTTGCGCACGACGCCTAAATGCGCTCAATGATAACAAACGCGATTCATTAATGTAGGTATTAGGGCACTCACGCTCTAGCCCTTCGATTAGAGCCACGGCATCAGCGGGCTGATTGCATAACAGGGCCAAATGGCAACCCGCTTGCAAGGCCTGCAACCCCCTCTCTAAAGCTGAGCCCGCACTGTGAGCTGCTACCATTGATAGGTCATCACTCATCACAACGCCCTGAAATTGCAATTGCTCTTGTAGAACCGATTTTAACCAGTGAGGTGAAAAGCCTACTGGCAGCTCACAGACATTCGGAAAGATCACATGTGCCGGCATCACACCCGCTAACCTCTTACAAAGCGCCGCAAAGGGTTTGAGGTCAGACGCCGCAATCTCATCCCAATCACGCAGATCTTGAGGGCTCTCATGGTGGGTATCCCCCTCAACACCCCCGTGCCCCGGGAAGTGCTTACCGACAGCTGGCATCCCTTCGAGTTCAAGGCCTTGAATAAATTGCCCTGCAAACTCGATGATCTTGTTTGGTTCATGATCAAACGCGCGATCGCCAATCACCTTACTTTGGGGATTATATCGATCTAATACAGGCGCAAATGTGAAATCAATACCCACCGCCATCAGCTCTAACGCCATTAAACGCGCCGTGGGTAAGAGCTGCTCTGGCGCCTGTTGTGCCAAGGTATGCATACTTGGTATACGTGTAAAACCTGTTCGAAAGCGCTGTACTCGCCCGCCTTCATGATCTACCGCAATCAGAATATTATGGCGGCATTCGCGTATTTGGCGTATTAATGCCATCAACTGTTCTGGCGAATCATAATTACGCGAAAACAAGATAAGGCCACCCACCTGTGGGTGATGCAGTATTTCGCGCTCTTCATCTGTGAGTGTCATCCCGATGACATCAAGCATTACAGGACCTAAT
>CALIUX010000131.1 GCA_938048505.1 uncultured Pseudomonadales bacterium | reverse complement strand
GGTTTGTAGAAATCGTCCGTGAATATTTGCCTGGTGCGCCATTAGCGTGGCTCGATGGTAATCACGATGATCCGGCAGGCATGAGGGTAAAAGGTGTGCCACAGCCTTTGAGCCATATTGTGGGTTTGGGGGATTGGCGAGTCATCTTATTGAGTTCGCGCGTTCCATTTGAAGAACGTGGTGAGCTACCAGAGTCAGAGCTTGTTCGTCTCGAAAAGCTCCTTGCTATTCGACCTGAGTCACCAACAATGGTAATGATGCATCATCAGCCCGTTCCGGTAGGCTGCGCTTGGTTAGATCAGTACAAGGTGGCTAACTCCTCTCAGTTTTTTGATATTGTTGATAAAAACCCGAATGTTAAAGCGGTTGTTTGGGGGCATGTCCATCAAGACTTTCATCTTGATCGGGATGGTGTGCAGCTTTTTGCCACACCCTCTACTTGCGTGCAATTTAAGCCTCAGTCAGAAGACTTTTGTGTTGACAATAAAATGCCGGGTTACCGTATTTTTGATTTGAATGATGATGGTTCAGTTGTTAGTCGGCTCAAGCGCGTCGAGGGAGTAGAGTACCCAATAGATCTCACCTCAAACGGCTACTGAGTTCTTGTCTCACTAGTTATGTAGAGGTCCGTCATAGAGGCTGGTCGTAATACAGCTATTGTTCTTTTTTGTTGTGATCTATTGTTTTCAATCAGAGCGAGCTGGCTAATAATGGCGCCTCACGTAGCAACTGGTAGGCTATTGGCCTCTCCCTGATATGAAAACACTTCTGTATCTTCATGGCTTTTTGAGCTCTCCTCGCTCAAGCAAGGCGAAACTGACATGCGATTGGTTATGCAATCATCACGCTGATGATATTAATTATCTCTGTCCGCAAATCTCATCTAATCCGCATATTGCTATCAACCAGCTTAATGAGCTCATGGCGGCTTTTTCCGATCATACAATTGGCCTTGTTGGCAGCTCATTAGGCGGTTTTTGGGCCGCGTATTTGTCTGAAAATTATCACACAAAAGCTGTGCTGATTAACCCGGCTGTTGCTCCGCATACTCGTTTCTCGCATTTTCTGAATACACCACTAAAAAGTTATTATGGTGATGAAATCACTACTCTTACGAATGAGGATCTCGCAGTTTTAGCGGACACCGACATAGATCCAATCTCGAACCCATCTCGTTTTAAAGTTCTTTTGCAGACGGGTGACGAAACATTAGACTATCGCATGGCCCAAAAGCGGTATTGCGACGCGCACCTGCAGATAGAAGAGGGTGGTAACCACAGCTTTGTGGGTTATGAAACCCACCTACCGAATATTGTGTCATTTTTATTTTCCTGAAGCGGCATTTAGTATTCGCAATAAACTTGCCTGAACCGTTATAATTGCCGGTTTTCATAAACAAGAGGTTTGGCATGAGCGCAGTTAATGATGCACTGCCAAGTGAAGGCGATGCAAAACCTATTGGTGCTAGCGCTGATCCTGCACCGGCGCAAGCAGAGATGCCGTTTGCTTTGGTTAATGGCGAAGCCTTTACTGAACTCCCCAAAGATCTCTATATACCCCCAGATGCATTGGAAGTATTCCTTGAGTCTTTTGAGGGCCCACTTGATCTGCTTCTGTACCTTATTCGCCGCCAAAATCTTGATATCTTAGAAATCGATGTTTCCACCATAACCAAACAATACGTGACGTATGTTGAGATGATGGAAGCTATGCAGTTTGAATTGGCTGCTGAATATTTGGTTATGGCTGCAATGCTAGCCGAAATCAAGTCACGTATGCTGCTACCTAGGCCGCCTATAGAAGAAGGTGAAGAGGATGAGGATCCGAGAGCGACCTTGATCCGTAGGCTTCAAGAATACGAACGCTTTAAACAAGCGGCTGAAGACATTGATGAACTACCTCGCTTGCATCGCGATATTCATGTTGGGCGCGCTTCTGCGCCCGACCGTAATATCACTCGGCCTGAACCAGAAGTAGATATGAAAGAGATATTACTCGCACTGAGTGAGGTGCTGCGTCGGGCCGATATGTTTGAAAGTCACCAAGTTGAACGTGAAAAGCTCTCAACACGAGAGCGTATGAGCCAAGTGCTTGATAAATTATCTGGCCAGCAGTTTATGCCCTTTATTCAACTTTTTACTGTCGAAGAAGGGCGCTTAGGCGTTGTTGTGACGTTTTTGGCTGTACTTGAATTAGTAAAAGAATCACTTGTTGAATTGGTTCAAACAGAAGCGTTTGGGTCTATTCATGTGAAAGCACGCTCGGAGTAGTTCGGAACCACTATGCCTAATGATCAACCCGCTAATGCCTCGGCAGATGAAGCTCAACCACTCGTCGAAGAATCGGCAATTGAAACACCACCAGAAGCAAAAGAAGGCCAGCATCACTATGATGAACGCTTCTTGTCGCGCGTATTAGAGGGCGCCTTGCTAGCATTTGGCGAAGCATTGTCGGTGGATCGATTATTGACATTGTTTGATGAAGATAAGCGACCAAGTAAGCAGCAATTGACCGAAACACTGGAATCGATTGCCAGCCAGCAAGATCGTGGTTTTAGGCTCAAGCAAGTCGCAAGCGGCTGGCGTTTTGAAGTGTGTGATGACCTGGCGCCATGGGTGAATCGTTTATGGGATGAAAAGCCCCAGCGTTACTCTCGTGCACTCCTTGAAACCTTGGCGCTCATTGCTTACCGCCAGCCTCTTACGCGTGGAGACATCGAAGATGTGCGAGGCGTTGCAGTGAGCAGCCACATCATCAAAACACTACTTGAGCGTGACTGGGTCAAAGTGATTGGGCATCGCGATGTGCCAGGGCGCCCTGCGCTGTATGCAACGACTAAGCAATTTCTTGATTACTTTAGCCTCAAAAGCTTAGACGAGCTGCCAAGCTTAGGTGAACTGCAAGACATTGAAACACTCACTAAAAAATTAGACCTCGAATCGCCCGACCTTGAAAACGTTAATCAAGAGGCTTCTCTTTCAGATGCGTCTCTCCCCGATTCATCTACTGAAGACATTGCAGATAGCAACACGCCAGAGACGCATGATAATGAAGTAGGGCATGAGTCCGCTGAGAGCGATGCAGTTGAGGCAGAAGCTGAAGAGTCTGAAGAAGCCCCTATACCTGCTGATGTGTCGGAGGCTGATGAGGCAATCGATAGCTCAGCCCAGCCCGTTTCTGGCTCTGAAGATACTACACAGACAACCACCAAGGAATAATCCTTAATTTATGAGCACCAACGAAAAGTTACAAAAAGTGCTAGCAGCAGCCGGCTTTGATTCCCGCCGTGCTATTGAGCGTTCTATCGCAGCTGGGCAAGTCACTCTAAATGGCCAAAAGGCAACGTTGGGCGTGCGTGTTATGCCGGGCGATAAAATCGTTTATCAAGGTAAGCCTTTCACGGTTCCGAGCGCTTCAGAAAAAGAAACTCGTGTCATCCTTTATAATAAGCCTGAAGGTGAAATCTGTAGCCGTCAGGACCCAGAAGGCCGTGCGACGGTCTATGATAAATTGCCCAGTTTGACGACTGGCCGGTGGGTGTCAGTAGGGCGGCTCGACATTAATACCAGCGGCCTATTACTTTTTACGAATGATGGTGAATTGGCTAATAAATTAATGCACCCTTCATCTAGCGTTGATCGCGAATATCTTGTGCGCATTCACGGTAATGTCACAGATGAAATTAGAAAAGCGCTGATTGCAGGCGTGCTGCTTGATGATGGTTTGGCAAAATTTACGGACATTCAAGACAGTAAAAACAATGAGCATGCTCACGGTACAAACCGATGGTTTTATTGTACTGTCATGGAGGGTCGCAATAGAGAAGTACGCCGCCTGTGGGAATCACAAGATCTGAATGTGAGCCGCCTTAAGCGTGTTCGGTACGGTAATATCTTTATTCCGTCTTATCTTCGAACAGGTCAGTGGATTGAACTAAACCATAAAGAAATGGGCGATCTTTATCAAACAGCTGGGCTTGAGCGACCTAAGCCGGGTAAGTTTAAAGCTAAATCGGCTGAGTCACGTGCTCGAACAGAAAGGCGCTTGAAGTCCGCTGGCCGAAAAAACTCTCGACAACGATATCGTTAATAATCGTAGTGTATGGCGATGGTAGAATACTGCCGCCATACGCTCGGTTTTATATGCTTTTTAAAAAGTGTGTGTTTCACAAGAATAAATTAAGACAGAATAGATTTAAGGTATTACGCAGTGGGAAAGGTCGGATTATTTTTTGGTAGCGATGAAGGCAATACCCAAGAGATTGCATCACGTATTGCGGCACGTTTAGGGCAAGATGTGGTCGATATTTATGATATTGCCGATGTTACCCAAACAGAAATAATGGATTACACCCATCTCATTTTAGGTATTTCTACGTGGGACTTTGGCCAAATTCAATCGGACTGGGAAGAGTTTTGGCCGGATGTTGAAAGTATTGACTTTAAAGGTAAAACCATCGCGTTATACGGCTTAGGTGATCAGTTTGGTTACGGCGACTTTTTTGTTGACGCGATGGGCATGCTTCATGATGTGGTTAAAGGGCAGGGCGCTGTTATCGTGGGTCACTGGCCTGTAGAAGGCTATGAGTTTGAGGCTTCAAAGGCGCTTGATGATAATAAAGAGGCTTTTGTTGGGTTGGCGCTTGATGAAGACCAACAGCCAGAGCTAACGGATGCTCGGCTTGATCAATGGTGTGCAATGCTCCATGCACAAATGGCTTTAGAATCTCCTTTGAATATTGGCTAATACCTACAAGAAAAGCGATAAATTGGTGAGGCAAATGCCTAACGAGCTTCTGGTTTTTTAATAGCATATGACTAAGAGCTTATTGCTAAGGGTTTAATTAACTGTTCACGAAGGTTTTGTACAATGAGCTCTAATCACAGCAATACTCATACAAATATCAATACCAGTGCAAACACCAATGCCAACCTTAAAGAGAGTAGCGAAGGAGGCAGCGAGCCATTAGGGAATATTGCTCAAGGCCCGAGCGCGGTGCCAAAAAATACCGGTGTGAAAAGACTGATTAAGGCTTCTTTTTATACTTATAAAGGTCTCAGGCATGCAGTTCAATATGAGGCGGCTTTTCGTCAAGAGTGCATAGCTGCGTTAATACTAATCCCTGCTGCGTTGATTATCGACTTTTCAGCTGTTGAGCGCCTTATGCTGGTTGGTGCAGTTTTGTTGGTGATGATCGTCGAGTTGCTTAATACGGGTATTGAGGCCGTTGTTGATCGTGTGGGTGTGGAATACCACGAGCTTGCTGGCTTAGCAAAGGATATGGGCTCAGCTGCCGTGATGCTTGCACTGATTTACTGCATTGCTGTATGGGTAACTTTTTTGACTCAGCATTTTCTGGCTGTCTAAGCTAAGCCTAAACTAATCTAGTTTGCAGCCACTTGCGCGCTAGTGTTTCTAAATTGCTATCATATTCGACTTATTTTGCCTGTCATTTAGTTATAGACAATAATTTTTTCTGTTGTGATGCGAATAAGCGGCTCGCTCTCTGTAATGTCAATAACACATGATGTAGTCTACCTATCTAACATTGCTATATTGAACTATATGTATACATGTAGATTTTGATATAGACGTAGATTTTGCATTAATTCTCGTTTCTCGATTCAATAGATAAGAAAGATAACAAAGAGGGTGCCCCGTGACTGCACACGACCATACAGCGCTTGCGCTTTTTGAAGCGGCTTTTAAGCAATATGCAGAGCGACCTGCATTTACATTTTTAGGCTTCACGTTAACGTTTGCTGATATCGATACGCTATCTAAGCGTTTCGCAGCTTATCTACATCATGATCTAGGCTTAAAGCCAGGTGATCGCATTGCTCTTCAGATGCCTAATATTGGCCAATATCCTGTGGCTGTATATGGCGCTTTGCGTGCTGGCTTGGTGGTTGTGAATGTGAACCCACTTTATACGCAACGTGAATTGAAGCACCAGCTGAATGATAGCGGTGCTAAAGCACTCGTTGTATTGAGCAATGTAGCAGGGGAGGTGGCTCAAATTATTGATGATACGGCTGTTGAGCAAGTGATTGTGACCAATATTGCCGATCTTATGCCCCTGCCCAAGCGGCTTTTAGTCAATACTGTGGTGAAGTACATTAAGAAAATGGTGCCTGAGTTTAGCTTTAGTCGTTCTGAGTCGCTGCT
>CALIUX010000130.1 GCA_938048505.1 uncultured Pseudomonadales bacterium | reverse complement strand
TGCTGCGCGTTCGGTTACACCAAGATCTTGTGTTTTGACGGCTTGCTTGACGTAGTTGTCTAGCATCACATCAAATCGATTGCGACTACCCGCCAGCTCAGCAACCAGTAAATCGTATAATGTATCGGCTTCAAAGCGGCGCGCTGCTTCTTTTAGCTCGATAGTGGTCTCTTTCTCGTCTACATGGCTAGGTGCTTGAGATAGGTGATGCGCATTGTTTGAGGCGCTGGGTTGGTGAGCACAGGCTAAAAGCTGAATGCTGGTGATACTAATGATAATCACAGAGCATAACCGATTACAAATCGGCTGGATGGATGCGGGTAAACTCTGAACTAACATTATCTGGTATCCGTTTATCTTGTCTGTGTCTTTCCTATAGTACTTATCTATAGGGCTTATCGTTTAAGACTTAGCTTGCCTGATCTGGCGAGTATTACCCTGACCACTATTGCCCTGACGATTGTGACAGTAGCTTCTATTGTCTGTCAGTTTCTATTGCCGGTAGGTCTTTATGATAAGTCAGTTTTATTGCAAATGTGCCTTGAAATGCTGTAATACTCAGCATAATTGCATCACATGTGCGTGCATCCTTGATAGGTTAATCTAAAGAATCTATCAATTTTTCGAACCTATTTTCGAACCTGTTTTCGAACACGTCGGGCTTGGTCTGTCCTCGCCTAGTTACATGCTGCCATATTTCCCATGCAATAAGAGCGAATCAACTGCTTTGAAAAATACTCAAGCCACAATTTATTACCCTAGCACTTGTCAGCTTGCTATGGAACACAGACAATGGCCGGCTTCATTTGTTGCACGCCCCACTTTATGGGTTGCAGTACCGTCTCGTATAATCAAGCGCACACAGCCATGACCCTTATTGCTTTGGGAATCAACCACAATACTGCTTCTGTTGAAGTGCGTGAGGCGGTTGCGTTCTCACCCTCTCAAATTGCTGAGGCTCTACGCGAAGCCTGCAGCCAAATGCGTATACAAGAAGTGGCGATACTGTCTACTTGCAACCGCACCGAGCTCTATGCTGAGGTGGGGGCGAGTGGTGTAAAGAGCCTAAGCAACGATACTTTAACGCATGATGTTTCACACGCTGATGCTTCATCCATTGAGAACTCAACCTCCAATTTAGCGAATGATTTACCAGGCAAAGGTGACGTTGACGCATTATTACGCTGGTTGGCAGCCTATCATAATGTGAGTTTTGATGACTTGAAGGCAAGCCACTATGCTTATGAGAGTGGTGATGCCGCGCGCCATATGATGAAAGTAGCGAGCGGTCTAGACTCTTTGGTGCTGGGTGAGCCGCAAATATTAGGCCAGATGAAATCAGCCTATGCAACAGCTTCTGAAGCGGGTAGCGTGCGCAGTGGTTTGCATAATGCGTTTCAATCTGTCTTTTCGGTCGCAAAGCGTGTGCGTTCTGAAACAGCGATTGGTGAAAACCCGGTTTCGGTTGCTTATGCTGCGGTCTCTTTGGCGCAGCAGATTTTTTCTGATCTTAAAGATGATACAGCTTTGCTCATTGGTGCCGGAGAGACAATTGAGCTGGTTGCTAGGCATTTAGCCGAACAGGGCTTAAAGAATATTATCGTTGCTAATCGCACATTGAGTAATGCGGTAAAGTTAGCTGCTGAATTTGATGGTGAAGCCATTTTGCTTGCCGACATTCCAGAGCACCTTCAGCGCGCTGATATTGTTATTGCATCCACTGCAAGCCAGTTACCTGTCTTGGGCAAAGGCGCGGTTGAGGCGGCACTTAAAGCGCGCCGTCATAAGCCTATTTTTATGGTCGATATTGCTGTACCACGCGATATTGAGCCTCAAGTCGGCGAACTGGCTGATGTTTATCTTTACACAGTTGATGATTTAAAAGACGTTATCGACGAGAATATGCGATCTCGTGAGCAAGCGGCCCAAATAGCAACCGATATTGTTGAAGAAGGTGTGCATGCTTACGAAAAAGAATTGCGTAGCCAAGATGCTGTAACCACAGTGAAAGCGTTTAGGCGTTACGTCGATGGTGTACGAGAGAGTGAGCTGGCAAAAGCCCAAAAAAACCTAGCGGCAGGCAATGCGCCTGAGCAAGTATTAGAGCAACTGGCCAGAAACTTTGCTAACAAACTCATGCATACTCCAACATCACAATTGCGCAAGGCGGGTGCCGAGGGTAATTTTGATGCGATTAATATTTTCAAAGATCTATTTGCGCTAGAGGACTCGGATGCTCCTAGCCAGCCAAACCAAAACAGTGAGACGTCATGAAAGCCAGTATTCTGGATAAATTACAAATGTTAACTGAGCGCTACGAAGAGGTGGGAGTCTCTTTGGGTGATGCAGATATTATCAGCGATCAAAATAAATTTCGTGAATTATCAAAAGAATATGCAGAGCTAGAGCCCGTCGTGCAGTGCTATGAGCGCTATCAGTCAATACTCGGCGATATGGATGAGGCCAAAACGATGATGGCTGAGCCTGATCCTGAAATGCAGGAAATGGCAAAAGAAGAGTTCAATGCTGCGCAAGAACAGGTCGAGCCGTTGGAGCTGGAGCTGCAAAAATTACTGCTACCTAAAGACCCTCGCGACGGCAAAAATGTTTACCTCGAAATCCGCGCAGGTACAGGAGGAGATGAAGCAGCGATTTTTTCCGGTGACCTCTTTCGCATGTACAGTCGCTATGCTGAAACACACCGCTGGAAAATCGAAGTTATTTCTCAAAATGAAGGTGATCACGGCGGCTTTAAAGAGATTATTACCCGTGTTGTGGGTGATGGCGTGTATTCAAAACTGAAGTTTGAATCGGGTGCTCATCGTGTTCAGCGTGTCCCGGCGACAGAATCTCAAGGTCGGATTCATACCTCTGCGTGTACGGTCGCAGTTATGCCAGAAGCCGATGAACTTGATGATGTGAACATTAATAAAGCCGACTTACGCGTTGATACCTTCCGTGCCAGTGGCGCAGGCGGGCAGCATGTGAACAAAACCGATTCGGCTATTCGCTTGACTCACATCCCTTCGGGTGTGGTGGTTGAGTGTCAAGATGAGCGGTCACAGCATAAAAACCGCGCAAAAGCGATGTCTCTG
>CALIUX010000129.1 GCA_938048505.1 uncultured Pseudomonadales bacterium | reverse complement strand
CACCCTAGCCGCAAACAGCTCTAGAAGAATCGCTATCGCCAGTATCGATTACGCCAAAGACGCAAACTACGCGCTTGACAGATTAGAGCGCGCGAATACTCAGCTGAAAACACACGCGAGTAATAACGGCATTATTAGTATCACATGGTCACCCCTCAACCCATGGAACAGCAGCTTAATACTGGGGCCTGCAACCACGCGCAATGATATTGCCGAGCTAAGCAGCACAGAAGGCGAACCAACAAATGGTAAAAAAGCCTTCGACGCGCAACTTGACATTGTATTAAGTGCATTAGAAGACTTGGAAGCAGATAACGTACCCGTTTTATTTGCACCGTTCCCTGAAATGAACCGCATAGGTTTTTGGTATAGCGCCGCAAACGCCACTGAAAGTGATGATAAGTTTGAAAACTTATGGCGCTATGTTGTCGGTAAAGTGCGTGAAAAAGGGCTTGATAATGTTTTGATGGTTTATGCACCACGTTCCGGCAGGGCGTCAGATAGAGTTTCAGCCACATGGGGTTATCCCGATGCAAATGAAGTCGATATTGTTGCTGCAACAAATTACAGTGATGAGATTTTTATAGTCGATGATGACGCGCTTCAAGCACTCAATAAGCCAATGGGTATGACTCGCCTAGCACCGCGTAATGGAGACGGGGAGTTTGACAATCTACTCTACCAAACAGAACTATCGTCAAGGTACCCTCATATCGCCTACTGGATTGCAGATCACAATACCGCTCCAACAAACAGCACTAGCAACGATGGTTTAACCTACGCTATTGTGAGTAACTCTCGTGCAGCAGAACTGTTAGATACCAACGAAGTCGCCACGACTCGTACTATCGAAATAAGAGAATGGTTGGACACTAGCGTAAGTCGTAGCTCTAGGAGCTCCAACAGTTCTAGCTCTAGCAGTTCCTCTAACTAGTCGACCCATTAATCTAAATTCACTAATTTAATGAGAGAGAAATAAAAAAGGGCAGTAGAAAATAATTCTACTGCCCTTTTTTATTTTTTGAAATTATCGAAGCCAGTCATTTTATATATTCAAAACACTCACTTCAACATGATCGCTTATGATTGAATCACCACATAAAATGTACCGCGGCCACGCTGCACATGCAGAAGAACTTGATTCTTATTGTTGCGCAATGCCTTGCTCAGCTCTTTCACATTATTAACACGCATGCGATTAGCACCAATGATGACATCACCAACACGCAAACCTTCTTGCGCTGCACGACTGTCACGTGCAAGATGAGTAATAACGGCGCCGTAACCTTCTTGATTATCTTTTAACGCTGCACCTTTTAATAATTTATGCAATGCGCCATTTTTACCACCAAGAGGGTCACCGACTTTAACATCAAAAGTCTTTTCTTTACCTTCACGAATCAAACCAATTTTGACCACATCACCAATTCGGCGCAAACCAATTTGATTACGCAGCTGGCTGGTACTAGTCGTTTCTTTTCCATTAACAGAAATAATCACATCGCCTGGTAACAGACCCGCCTTTTCTGCTTCTGAATCCTCAGAGACACTGGTGACCAAAACACCTTGCTGGCCATTTTTAAGATCAAATGCTTTTTGAAGATCATTAGAAATATCTTGAATACCTACACCAATCTGACCTCGCTTAACCTCGCCATGATTCAATATTTGCTCAACGCTCGCGCCTGCCATATTAATAGGTATTGCAAAGCCAATACCGACATTACCGCCACTTGGCGCAATAATGGCTGTATTAATACCAACCAGCTCACCGCGCAAGTTCACTAAAGCACCCCCAGAGTTACCAGGGTTAATCGAGGCATCGGTTTGAATAAAATCTTCGTAGCCTTCAATACCTAAACCTGTTCGGCCTAGCGCACTTACAATGCCAGTCGTCACGGTTTGACCTAGGCCAAAAGGGTTACCAATTGCGACGACAAAATCGCCAACACGTAGTGCCTCTGAATTAGCACGCTTAATCTCTACCAGCTTATCGGCTTCGATTTTTAAAACGGCTACATCGGCTTCAGGATCAGATCCTACAAGTTCAGCTTCAAATGTTCGGCCATCAGTCAGAGAAACTTGGATTTCATCAGCGCCTTTTATCACGTGATGATTAGTGATAACGGTGCCTTTAGCCGCATCAATAATAACCCCCGAACCCGCACTACGTTGGCGCTGAGCAGGTTGAGAGGGAATATTAAAAAAATGTCTGAAAGCAGGATCATTCAAAAGAGGGTTGCTGTGCTCTTTAGACGTATACGTCGCAATGTTGACTACAGCAGGATTGATTTTTTCAAGCATAGGGGCCAGCGTAGGCAATTTATTGCCACTGCCATCACTGGCGGGTAGCAAGGCCGATGCGGGTGAACTACTCAAGATTAACAACAAAGTGATAATCGCAAAATAAGCAGAAGACAGATTTTTCATTAATACTCTCCATTCAGTCTTTATAGCATATTTACCGCAACACTAAATATAATGCAGCCAGGCGCTTGAATGCTCCCGACTTAACTGAGCTTAAGATTTTAAATCAGCTGAAAAAGCATCATACTTAGCGCTACAAGTCGCTAAAAAAGAGTCGAGCAATACCAAAAAGTTCCCTCTTACATACTTATTAAAACACGCATTATCTTTTAAAAGCGTACAGGCAATGTTCGCTTCAATAGCAAGATTGCCTGTGACCTTATCTACTCAATTAAATTGAGCCGCTAAAAAAGCGATGCAGGCATGGCCATCAAATCATCTGTTTGCGCTTTAATACAGTAAACAAGATGATTAATACGCGGCAATTCGCGATTAAAGAAATACCGACAACAGTGTTGTTTAGCGTTTAAAAAGTCAGCTGAAAACTGATCTTGATGCGTCGTCTCTAATAATTGATGCGATTCTTGGGCCATTTTCAACCACAAATAACCGTAAGATACCAACCCAATCATATGAAGAAAGTCATTTGCGCTATCACCAATGACATCGGGATTTTTTTGCGAACGTGTAATAAGTTCATCAGCTAATGCTAATGCAATTTCAGTTTGCTCCGCTAACTGGGCGGCATAGACTTTTAACTCAATCGATAATGCCCCACTGACAAAAAGTAAAATTTCATGGCAGTAATCTTTAAGCCACTGACCATTATTAGCAATCACTTTACGGCCGAGTAGATCCAGCGCTTGTATGCCATTTGTCCCTTCATATATTTGGGTAATGCGCACATCACGCACATATTGCTCTTGGCCCCATTCACGAATAAAACCATGACCACCAAAAACCTGCTGCCCTGCAATGGTGGCAGATAATGCCATATCACTCATAAATGCTTTAGCGACTGGCGTCAGCAACGCAATGCGCCCTTCTGATTGGGTACGTAGGTTGTCATCCGTTGTGTATTTTGCAATATCTAAGTGCGATGCCACATATAAATAAAACGCACGACTGGCTTCGTTAAAAGCACGCATATGCATGAGCATACGCCTCACATCAGGGTGCACAATGATCGGGTCGGCCGTTTGATTCGGCTCTGCAGCACCCGTTAAAGCACGCCCCTGAATACGATCATTTGCATAAGCACTGGCTCGCTGATAGCTGGCTTCTGCTGCACCTACGGCTTGAATGCCTACGGTGAGGCGCTCGTAGTTCATCATGGTAAACATCGCAGCGAGCCCTTTATTGGCCTCACCGACCAACCAGCCCTTAGCGCCATCAAAGTTCATCACACAGGTTGCCGACGCTTTAATGCCCATTTTCTTCTCGATGGCACTGCACGTCACAGCATTGCGTTCACCTAGCGTATCATCGTCATTAGGGAGAAATTTAGGCACTAAAAACATTGAAATGCCTTTAGCGTTATCTGGGGCATCAGGTAGTTTGGCGAGTACAAGGTGCACAATATTTTCTGCCATGTCATGGTCGCCCCAAGTAATAAAGATCTTGGTGCCTGTTATGGCATATGCGCCCCCTTCCATAGGCTCGGCTTTAGTGCGAATAAGCCCTAAATCAGTACCGGCGTGAGGTTCTGTCAAATCCATTGCGCCGGACCACTCACCCGAATACATTTTAGGTAAATACCGCGCTTTAAGTGCTTGGCTGCCATGAGCATTGAGTGCTAAGCAAGCACCCGCCGTCAGCATTGGCGCCAAACCAAAGGCCATAGAACTCCCTTGCAGCATCTCTTCAATACAAGCAACGAGCGTTTTGGGCATGCCCATACCATCAAACTCTGGGTCACCCCCTAACGCCCCCCAACCACCTTCACAGTACGCTTCATATGCCTCTTTAAAGCCTTCAGGCGTTGTCACCTGCCCTTCCACTAGCGAACAACCCTGCTCATCTGCTTCGCGGTTAAGTGGCGCAATAACCTGCTCACACAATTTAGCAGCTTCATCCAATATGGCATTGGTTGTATCCACATCCGCATCATGCAGCCCTAAAGAAGACCAAAGCGTGTCTGCTCTAATCACTTGGGTAAGCAAGAAGTGTAGATCCGTAACCGGTGCCGTATAATCAGTCATATGAAACCCTCTATGCCAACAAATTAGACCTAACCATAGTCACTTAAGTGTATGACAGGAATGGCACAAGTGATCTGATTAAGGCGTAACTTCATCTATTTTTTACTTTGTCATGCAAATCAACAAAAGCTTTTGTCAAAGGTTGGAACATTATTATCAAGGTGCTTTTCAAGCAATCAGAAATACGTCGACCTGATCACATTCAGATTGTATTCATGCGCGACACGCCATTGTAGAGAAATAGCACATGTAATATGCCGCATGACTCATGCGCTAACCGAGTACTGTTAATGCCTGTATCGTCACAAACCAAACCCTCGCAAACAAAGCCTTCTTCAGCTGAGTCTCCTTTAACGAAAAAGAGCCCAAAGAGCCAACCTAAAAGCTCTGCCCATTATCAACGTGAGTTCCGTAAACGCTTGCGTGAACAAGGGCTAGTTAAAAAAGAGGCGTGGATTATTCCTGAAAACAGCAAACTACTGGCTTTTGTCGAAAAAGAGCTGCGTCAGCATATTGAGCCACCTAGCATAGGACATGCGAGCCAGCTTGTAGGCAGTGCGATGCTTGCCACCAACCCGCCAGAGTGGAAACTGCTAGAGCTCTATGAGGCATTCAGTACAACCGACTTAGCCGTCAACGAACAAGCGTCCTTTTCGTTATTAGACGAACACACCATTGAAATTGTGCTGCATGAACTGGGCGATTTACCTTTATTACTGACTATTGCAGGGCATCAAATGCTGGTTGAAGCCGTACTCTGGTCCGTAAAAGATGTTGCAGATATTGCTGCATTTGATGCCGCTATATTAAGAACGCACAAGTACTTCCCCTTATCGACAATAGCGATCGATTCCCTAGGCGAAAAAGGTGATTTTTATATACTGTTTGGCGCACTATCCACTCAGTCGTTACTGGCAAATATTATTTTAGAAATCGAAACACTGGGCGCGAATGTGATGCAAGCTGTCAGTGCCTACAGTGAATATTTACACCCTACTTTACGCAAGACAATTGAAGGTAATATCACATGAAAACATGGGGCCACATTATTAACCAACTGGCTCATGCAAGTGCCACTGAACGGGCTGAACGCGACGCATACGACTTAATCAAAGCCGAATATGAGCAAGCCCGAACTCATTTTGATCATTGCGAACACACCATTCAATCCCTTGAAAGCGTATATCAAAAAGCTAAGCAGCATAATACCGAGTTAGACAAGCAGACAGAGAGCGTAGAACGCAGTGCAGAAACAGAACTTGATGCTTCTGAAAACAACAGCTATACAACGCACAAATTAACAAGTGATATTGCAGATTTACAAACAAACGTTACAGCAAACCGAAAAGAAGTCGCTAAGTTAGAGCAGGATATTCTTGCTCTAAAAGGTGCGCTCAGTCAAAACCGGTTTAATTTGTTTAGACTCGAACAACAGATGGACACCCTAAATGCAACGAGCCAGCTGCATAAAGCCAAGCACCATATTTCGAGTAAACATGGTATCCGCACAGGGTTTGAGGCTTTTTGCCAATTAGCTGCGCAATCGGCGAGTAATGATCCAGGTAGTTAGTACCACCACTAGGCTTTGACTCAGCATAGCCCCTAAGTTATTTTACTGAGTCACCCAAATTGCCGGTGCCATATGAGTACTCTACCCTCCGCTGTTCATGTTCTTGTTGCAGATGATCAGCCTGATATTCTGCGCTCAGCTCAGTTATTATTTAAATCTGAAGGTATCGCCTGTACGACATGCGAAACGCCCAAAGCGGTATTAAGTCAGCTTAAAAAGCAGCACTTTGACATCGTATTACTCGATCTTAATTATCAAAAGGACACCACCTCTGGCACCGAAGGATTGGAGTTAATTCAAGCCATTCGCAAAGAGCATGACACATTACCGATTGTAGTCATGACCGCTTGGGCAACTATCGATATTGCCGTCAATACGATGAAGGTGGGTGCGAGTGATTTCATCTCCAAACCTTGGGACGTGGAACGTTTATTAAGCATTGTAAAAACGCAGGTTGCACTGAGTCGTGCGCTGCTTCGCCAAAACCAACTAGAAGGCGAAAATCGCGTATTGCGTGCAGACAATAAAAGCGATCTTATTTTTGCTTCAGCAGCCATGCAAAATATCAGGCAGAGCTTTGAACAGATCTCTGCCTCTGATGCATGCGTGCTCATTACCGGCGAAAACGGCACAGGCAAAACACAGCTCGCTCGCCTTTGTCATGACTTATCTCACCGCGCAAACAAACCCTTTATTGCTGTGAATATGGGAGCATTATCTGCATCGGTTTTTGAAAGCGAGATTTTTGGCCATGAGAAAGGCGCCTTCACAGGCGCGAATAGCCAACGTATTGGGCGTTTTGAACTAGCTGATGGTGGGACACTGTTCCTAGACGAAATTGCTAACCTTCCAGAAAAACAACAAGCGACTTTGCTACGTTTATTAGAAAGTGGAGAATTTGAGCGTGTAGGTTCCTCTACAACACGCCGTGCTAATGTACGTATTATTTGCGCAACAAACGACAACTTACTTCAAGCCGTAGCCAACGGTAAATTCCGTCAAGATTTGTACTACCGCATCGCAACAGTACCGGTACAGATTCCACCATTACGAGAAAGGACAGAAGATATTTCGCTACTTGCTGATTTTTTTCTGGAAAAATTTGGTAAAAAGTACCATAAAAGCGATTTACAGATTCACGAAACAGCTCGTAGCCTTATGGCGAATTATGCCTGGCCCGGTAACGTGCGCGAACTCCAGCACTGCATGGAGCGCGCTGCACTGCTCACCAATACCACCATGATCGAAGCAATGCAGCTCGGCTTAACCGAAAACATGGCACAGGTAACAAGCAGCCCTTCGAAGGCTTGTCAGCTTGATGGCCTCACACTCGCAGAAGTCGAGTACCACATGCTAGATGCCGCACTCATTAAATATTTACGTAAGCCCGATCAAGCAGCAAAAGCGCTTGGCATTAGCCGTAGTGCACTTTATCGTAAATTAGCTAAGCATGGGTTTGATATGTCATGAAGATCGATAAAGAACAATACAGACCCTTGTATTTGGCAGGGTTTCGCAAAAGCTGGCTATTAACGTTAAGTGCCAGTTTGCCCGGTTTGCTAGCAACTGTTGCACTCATTATTACGAATGATTACGACGTATTAGCAAGTACAACACTGCTGTCAGCTGTGTTCATTCCATGGCTCATGATAATCAGCATTTACTACCGCAGCGCGTTACGACCATGGCAGGCGGTCGCGAATATTTTGATCGCTTTTCGCGAACAGGATTACACTATTCGCTCACGCGCAACCGGTTCAGATGATGTTGTGGATGTAGTGTTAAACGAACTCAACCTCATTGCCGATCACCTTAGTTCCAACCGTATTACCATTTTTGAGACACAAAAACTTCTAGGCCGCATTTTGGCAGAGGTCGATATTGCAATATTCTTATTTGATCCTAATCAACGCTTGGTCATGGCTAACCGTTTTGCATCAAATTTATTTGAAGGTAAACCAGAGGACTTGGTCGGTAAAACCATTGATGCGCTCAACCTTACCTTTGCCCATCGCGCAGCCCACACCAGTGTACATGAGCAACAATTTCCTAAGCGCCATGGCCGTTGGCTAGTGAAACATTCGGTTTATCGCCAGCAAGGTACCCAACACCAATTTATTATGCTTGCCGATATAGGTCAGAACCTACGTGAAGAAGAACTCGAAGCATGGCGTAGACTAGTGCGCATATTGTCCCATGAAATTAATAACGCGCTCACACCACTAAAAACCACCACAGGTAGTATGGCTCGCATTATTAGGCGTACTGATTCCCTACCCGATTGGCGAGAAGACTTTCAGGAAGGCCTGAACATCATTGATAAGCGCATTAACCAACTCGATAACATGGTCAATAGCTATGCGCAAATGGCACGTTTGCCCGAACCATCAAAGCAACCAGCATCAATCCGAAAGTTGCTACAGGGTATTGTGACGACCTATCACGATAAAGGCGTTTATCTAGCAAGCGCTGAAGATTTTTTCATTCATGTAGACACCGGACAAATCGAACAAGTACTCATTAATCTCATTAAAAACGCTTTAGAAGCCGCTATAGAGAATACCCAGGTAACTATCAAATATAGCTGTCGCCAGAATATCGCCAATATCATTATTGAAGATAACGGCAGTGGTATCAAAAACCCCGACAACCTCTTTGTGCCCTACTACTCGACCAAAACCAAAGGAAGCGGTATTGGATTAGTGATCTCACGGCAGATTGTCGAAGCTCACGGCGGCCGCCTGCAATTGCTCAACCGAGAAGATATAAGCGGTTGTCAAGCCATTATTAATCTGCCACTGGATTAAGCATGCACAGTACAAAGTTGTCTTTTATAAACTCAACACTTTAGGCGCGTCTCATTTTCGCAATCATTCAAATTTCGATTTTGGGACGCTCACAGCCTGATGCTTGCCTTGTTAGTATTTTAAAAATAAAAAAGGTCATGTTAATCAAAATGTTACATGCAATATTAAAATCTGGCATGCTTATTACATTACTCTCTGTATCGATCATTACTGATATCTCACGGTATGGAGCACACTATGGATATACAACGCCCAGAGCTGGCACGTAAAAATAAGCGCCAGCGCCTACTTGGCAAAATCGCTACGGGCGTCATTATTGCTGGCATAACCAGTTTTTTCTTTTTGCACAAGCCGGGTCCAATAGCCGTCGATCAGGATTTGCTCTTTACCGCAGAAGTCAAACGCGGTGTGATGGAACAAAAGCTACGTGGTACTGGCGAATTACAGCCCATCGATGCCCGCTGGATCTCTGCACGCAGCGCCGGGCGTGTTGAGCGTATTCATACTCTGGCCGGCGCTGCGGTGTCTCCTGATACCTTGATTGTGGATTTATCCAACCCAGAACTCGTCCAAAAAAAGCAAAATGCCGAACTCGAACTCAATACCGTCAAAGCCAATTTTCGCATGGCCAAAGCACGCTTAGACAGTAATCTGTTACAGAGTGAATCAGCTTTACGTCGAACGGAATCAGAGTTTAAACAAGCAGAACTCGCTGCAAAAATCGATAAACAGTTATTTGATCGAGGTCTAGAAGCCAAACAAAACACCCTACGCTCGCAACTGCAATATAAACAATTACAATCGCAGCTTTCACTAGAAAAAAGACGCTACCAAATCGCCAAAGAATCACTGAAAGCAGAATTAAATGCCGAAAGAAATCGCGTAGCGCAAGCCAAAGCACACTTTGAGTTATTAGCGAGCCAGGTCGAGGGCCTCCAAGTTAAAGCAGGTGTTGCAGGTCTCTTACAAAAACAAGACCTTAAAGAAGGCCAGCGTGTTGTCGTAGGACAATCACTTGCACAAGTCGTTAATCCAAAAAACTTAAAAGCAGTTGTACGTGTACCCGAAAATCAGGCCAAGCAACTGACCCTTGGCCAGCCTGCCTTGGTAGATGTACGGAACGGTAAAGTAACGGGAAAGGTTACAAGGATTGATCCTAATGTGGAAGCCGGCACTGTTGCAGTCGATATTGCATTTACTCAGCCGCTACCCGAAGGTGCGCGACCCAATTCGAGTATTGAAGCGACAGTGCAAGTAGAGCGCTTTGACAATGTATTACATGTTACCCGCCCTGCATTCAGTAAAGCACAAAGTAAAGCGCGCTTATTTCGCCTATCCAATGACGGTGAATTTGCAGAGCAAGTCGATGTGCGCTTTGGCCGCACATCTATTAATACCATCGAGATTGTCGAAGGCCTAATACCCGGCGATATCATCATCTCTTCCGACGTGACTGAGTGGGCGCAGCAAGATCGCATTCGTCTCAATTAATTTTTCGATACTAGTCATTAAAATTTAGTTATTTAACTCAGTTCTATAAACATAGTTAAAGATCAATAAAAAATAAAACCTTTTCAGGATAATCAGGATTTCACGAGGATAGAATCATGCCCGATACCATCATTCAGCTCAGCGATATTAAAAAAGTTTATTTGACCGATGAAGTAGAAACTCATGCTCTATCAGGCGTGAGCCTTGGCGTTCAAAAAGGTGAATTTTTATCTATTGCAGGGCCTTCAGGCTGCGGCAAATCAACGCTCCTTTCAATCATGGGGCTGTTAGACATGCCAAGTACCGGAAGCTACATACTCAACAACCAAGATGTATCAAAAATCAGCTCAGCTGAGCAAAGCAAAATTCGTAATCGAGAAATTGGGTTTATCTTTCAAAGTTTTAACCTGATCTCTGACATGACTGTATTTGAAAATGTGGAACTTCCTTTAATTTACAGCGGTATGGGAAAAGGCGAACGTAAAGAGCGCGTAAAAGATGTATTGAATGAAGTAAACATGCTCCACCGATCAAAACATCTACCCAATCAACTTTCTGGCGGCCAACAACAGCGCGTTGCTATTGCACGCGCACTTGCAGGCTCGCCCAAGGTACTTCTTGCTGATGAACCTACCGGCAACCTCGATTCCACTAATGGAGAAAAGGCCATGGAGCTTCTGGCACGACTACATGACCATGGTGCAACACTTTGCATGGTGACGCATGATGATCGCTATAACGACTATGCTTCGCGCGTAATACACCTCTTTGACGGTCATGTTGTGGGTGAAGATCACGAGACATCATCAACAAACAGTATGAAAAAGGTCGAAGAGGTAGAGCTAGGAGCATCATCATGAATATAGTGAGCGGATTTATTTTTTCAATTCGGCTATTCCAAAAAAACTTGGCGAGTAGCTTAATCGCAGTCTTTGTTTTATCAGCTGGGCTTGGCCTTTCTATCACCATGTTTACCCTATGCCGAACATTGTTATGGGATACCCCACAACTGAAAACCGAAGGCGACCTCTTCTCCTTGACTTGGGTCAACTCAAGTTATGACCCCAGCCAAGTTTATCGGGGGATGAATGCTTTAGATTTTGAATACATAGTAGAAAACAATACCAGTTTTGAGCAAATAACTGCCTACCACATGATGACGCATGCTGTTCATAACCCAGAAGGAAATTTTGGTGTACGCCGCTATCCTGTCGTTCGCACACCGGGCAATTTTTTTGACGTACTAGAGATCGCACCCATTCTTGGCCGTACTTACAAAGTAGGTGAAGGTAAAGAAGGTGATCCAAGCGTTGTCGTTATCTCTTATACAGTATGGGAAAACGAATTTGCAAAAGACCCGAATATAGTCGGGAAAACAATCAACCTTGATGGCGTCAGCCATGAAATTTTGGGTGTGATGCCAGAAAAATTCGGTTTTCCCATCGCTCATGATTTATGGAAGCCCTACGATTGGTTCTGGGAAAAACCGGCAGGCCGAGAAAGTTCGCTAAGAATACAACCCTTAGTCGTATTAAAAAAAGGCATATCTCGCGAACAGGCATTAATAGAAATGCGTGGTATAGCCGAACAACTGCGTACTGAAAACCCCGATACTAATGACCGCCTCCAACGCATGCGGTTGGATAATTTTGACCACATTATTATCGAAGATAATACATACAATGTGATTTTTTCAATGCTCATTGGTGCAATTTTAGTGTTGATGGTTGCCTGTGCCAATGTATCGAATATTTTATTGGCGCGTACGGGTAGGCGCCAATTTGAACTCTCGATGCGAAAAGTACTTGGGGCAAGCCGGGCTGAAATTATCGCGCAGATTCTTTATGACGCTATCATTATCTCAACCTTGGGCATGTTTATGGCCTTTATTATTGCTGGCTGGGGAGTTCGTGCAATATGGAAAATTTTTCAGGATAACTACGATAGCCTGCCTTATTGGTGGGACATGTCAATTGATGGACAAACACTACTTTTTGGCATAGCCATGCTCATCCTATCGGTGCTGATATCCAGCGCCTCCGTCATGATTAAATCTTTGTCTCGTTACCACGCCGACTCACTCAAAGATAACTCTCGTACAACAAGCGGAATGGCTACAGGCAAACTCAGCAAGATCCTAGTATCCATTCAAGTGCTGTTTACCACCGTATTGATTTCTGTCGGCGTTGGGTTTGTCATGCTAGTTACTGAAATTAAAGATCGTAAATTGCTTATCGATCCAGAGACTGTAATGATTAATTCTATTTACATAGGCGCAGAGTCTGGCTTTGATAGTGCCGAATCTGTACACAATTTTTATGATGGCATACGAGAAAAGATTACCGCGATTCCAGGTATTAACGATGTGGCTTATGCCTTTAGTGTCATGGATGAAGATCGCAAACTACGCGAACTCAATATTGATGGGAAAGAGCTGGGGACAGAAGATAACCCTATTAAAGTAACATCTAATATTGTGTACTCTAATTATTTTGATATTTTTCAAACCAAAGCCAGCATCGGTCGGTTATTTATCAAAACCGATGATGCCGATTCAGCCAAAGTCGTCGTTGTGGATCAAGAGTTTGTAAATACCTATTTTCCAAATGAAAATCCTATCGGCAAACGCATTCAAGTGAATCAACCGGGTAATGACTGGGAACCACAAAATCGTGAACGCGACAGCACCTGGACACAATGGATGACGATTATAGGTGTTATACCCGCGATACATTCACAAAAAGGTTTAAACGCTGCCCGGCAATCAGGTAATGTGGAACGCTTTACCAATGTGTATATTCCCGCACGCCAACACCTCTCTCGCGTAATGGGCATCATGATCACTGCTGACAATAATGTCGCGCAATATGCGCGCGAGGTTAATCAAATTATCGCAGATGAATCAACCAAAGTTGCACCCTTTTCAGCGTTTGAAACTATGGCTAAACGCCTACATCAAATAGATTTATTTATTACTTTAATTATGCAATTTGTCTTGATTTTTGCAGGCGTTGCATTAGCAATGGCGTCGGCAGGGCTATACGGAATCGCCTCCTTTGCGGCTCAGCAAAAAATGCGTGAATATGGCATACATATGGCTCTCGGCGCAGGGAAGCGTCGTATATTCAGTATGGTGCTGGGCATGGTTAAATGGCAAATTGGCATAGGCATATTTGTCGGCATTGCCCTTGCCAGTTTGTTAAACAAAATCACCGAGCAACAATTTCCCGGCATAGAAAGTAGCACCATGAGTAACTGGATGATCTACGGCGTATCGGTCATTATTGTCTTATCTGTAACGTCACTTGCTTTAGCTTTACCTGCACGCCGCGCCGCCAATATGCCACCTAAGTTGGCACTAATGAGCGAGGGTTAGATCATGTACCAAGAGCCTGTGTTACAACGATTGTTAAAACATTTGTTACGACATTGGCTGGTATGTGTAGGGGCAACCATCGCGTTGCTTCCTACACATAGCCATGCTGAGTCACTAAAATACAGTACGATTGACCTTCCTGCTGCGATCGAAATTGCCATAAATCATAATTTGACCTATCAGCTACAACAGGTGAATCAAGACATTGCAATGACTGACTACCAAATAGCACGGAGTGCCTATGAGCCTCAGCTCTATACAAACTACAGCCAGTCAAAGAGCCAATACGAAGAGACCGTCAACACAGACTTAAAAATTAAACAGACGCAGGCCGGAATACGAGGCATTTTACCCTGGGGGACGCGCTATCAGCTTTTTTCACAAAATAATACTGTTACCGGATTTCAGGTCAATCCAACCCTTGGAGTAAACACTGATACATTCGAAATCAATCAGCCATTATTAAAAGGTCTAGGTATCGGGAGTAGCTCGACCATAAGGCAAGCCAAAATAGGTACTGAAATTGAAAAACAAAAAAGTATCTTTGAACGTGATGCAGTAATACGCAATGTCACGTTTGCCTATATTGATGCATTTATTGCCAGTGAAAACTTAAAAATCACTCAACAGAGCGCAAAGCTCGCAGAAAAACTATTAAACGAAGAAAAGCAGCGTTTTGAATTGGGCAAAGCTGCTTCATCCGCAGTATTCCGTCCAGAAGCTGCGGTTGCTCAGCGCATATCGGCCATCCATCAAGCCCAGAAATCGCTCGATAGTGCCATGAATACTTTACATAGCGTCGTTTTTTCAGGGGAAGTCAGTCAGGGTATCAATTTTGATTTGAAAGATTTAGCACTCATTGCACCATCTCATCAACATGATCAGAAAAGCACTTTATCTCATCGAGAAGACTATCAAGCAGCATTACTTCAGGTCGAGTCTCAGAAAGTCGCATACCAATCTGCCAAACGCAACCGTTTACCACAGCTTGATTTAGTCATTAAGCATAATGCGTATGATAATGGCGATATCATAGCTAACGGGAATCTAGTACGCAGCGATAACTACATTGGTGCCCAGTTTTCAATACCCATTTTGAATGGTACCGGTCGCTCACAAGTGAATCGCAGTAAGTTGTCACTCAAAGCACAAAAGGCTCAATTACACGCCATAGAACAACAGGTCTATCGCGAGATAAAAACATCTGAGTTCGCTATGAGTAGCGACAAGCAGCAAATGAAATATGCGAAAAAAGCTGTTGCACTGGTGCAAAAAGCGCTGGAAGCTGAAGAAGAAAAAATGGCCGTTGGGCGTAGCTCTAGTTTTTATATACTCGACCTACAAACTCAGCTAGCTTTTACAAAACAACAAGCTTTAGTCGCAACCGGAAACTACTACAAAGCGATTACGGAGTACTCGCGTGTGCTTGGTATACTCTAAACTAACGCAAATTCAAATCGTAAGATAAGTAAGTAAAATAAGTAACAGCATTGAATTTTTAAAAATACATAAAGGAAAGGTATTCATCAAAGTTAGCTAATTTTTCATATCGAATACGATTTCGTATTCGATATTGCAGCTTTTCAAGTCTTTGAAAGTCAAATCAATTAAGGCCGTGACCACCAACCACCTTCGCAGGCTTACCTTCCATATTAGCGATGATAGGCTTGGCTCGTGTAATCAAGGCTCTGATCTGATCATTCAAAAGAGAAGCTTGATGATCTTCTTTGCTTGACCAAACTTCAGTAATTAAAATATCGTCTTCATTAGTCAGTGATTGCTGAACAACATAGAGCTCACAGCCCTTTAATGATGCAACCTCTTGCGATGCTTGATGCATAATTTCAGCTAACTCACTCCCCTTGCTCGGAGCGGCTGTCAATACTGCTTGCATGCCGAATTTCATACTATTTTCCTTCTTATTTTTTAGCGTCAGAGCAATAAATTCATTCAGAAACACATAAAAATGAGCAATTATTAGCAGCCTAGCAGCTGCAAGTCAGTCCAGCAATTGAAAACTTACTCTGCAACTCTACAGGCTCAATCTCCTATACTATTGTGACACCCGCCCTGCCCCCGTATACTGCCCTATTTACCCAGAATAATGGAGCTAAGTATGGCCCTTAACCTTCGTGCGGTGAGCCGCAGTCTAAGCCTCTTAAGGGGCATCAGCCTTGCATTCACTGTATTGCTGTTTGCTGGATGTGGCCATAAAGGTCCACTTGTTGAACCGCAGTATTCCAATGCGGAAGAACAGCCGGTCACTCTGCTCCCAGAAAACAAGAAGTAAGCTCATGACTCTATCTCTCCAAAATAATAGCCTTCATATCGAAGAAGCTTGCCTTGCCGGTATTGCAAACCAATACGGTACACCATGCTTTGTCTACAGCCGCAAAGCATTAGAAGAGGCTTATTTAGCGTATGCCAATGCATTAGGCGACTGGCCGGGTACTATTTGCTATGCCGTTAAAGCGAACTCTAATTTGGGCGTTCTCAATGCATTAGCGCGCTTAGGGGCAGGATTTGATATTGTCTCGGAAGGCGAACTGGAGCGTGTACTCAAAGCAGGTGGAGATCCCACTAAGATCGTCTTTTCAGGTGTCGGCAAAACAGCAAGCGAGATGGCACGTGCTCTAGAGGTTGGGGTTGGTTGCTTCAATGTAGAATCAGCAAGTGAATTAGAAACCTTATCGCAGGTTGCCACCTCTCAAAACAAGGTAGCCGCTATTTCTTTACGGGTTAACCCCGATGTTGATGCTAAGACGCACCCTTACATCTCAACTGGCCTCAAAGAAAATAAATTTGGTATTGATATTAATGATGCCCCTGCAGTTTACCAACGCGCTGCTGCGCTCCCCGGCATACGTATTGAAGGCGTAGATTGCCATATTGGCTCTCAGCTCACGGAAACACAGCCTTTTTTAGATGCATTGACTCGCGTGCTTGCATTAGTCGATACCCTTGCAGAGCAAGGCATTAGCATTCATCACCTCGATTTAGGCGGTGGTTTGGGTGTGACTTATAATGACGAAACGCCTCCAGCTATTGCAGACTACCTTAGCGCAATTAAGTCGCAGCTCGGGAAACGAAAGATTGCACTCATGTTTGAACCGGGTCGTTCAATTGCGGCCAATGCAGGCGTTTTGCTAACACGAGTGGAGTACCTCAAACCGACTGAACATAAAAATTTCGCCATTATTGATGCTGCCATGAATGATCTTATCCGCCCTGCGTTGTACCAAGCATGGCAAGATATCGTGCCGGTTTCACCCAGAGAAGGGCATACTCAAAAATGGGATCTTGTGGGTCCAGTATGCGAGACGGGTGATTTTATTGGTAAAGATCGTGAGCTCAATATAGAGCAAGGTGATTTATTATGTGTGAAATCGTCCGGGGCTTATGGTTTTACAATGAGCTCTAACTACAACAGCCGCCCACGTGCCTGTGAGCTCATGGTTGATAAAGACACTGTACATGTCGTGCGCAAACGAGAAACCATTGAAAGCTTATTTTCGTTAGAATCATTACTGCCTAGCGATACAGAAAAATAATGCGTTCGTTACCGGCTGGCATAACGACTCGGCCGGTAACGTAAGGCAAAGACATATCATTCAGATGCGCAAAAAATCATACTCTAATCATAATGTGCGCAATGTTTAAGGCGGTTCCATCCTTATGAAAATACGCTTCACTAAAATGCATGGCCTAGGCAATGATTTTGTCATGATCGATGCAATCAGCCAGCAAGTCAGTATTACTCCTGAACGCGCTCGAAAAATTGCTGACAGGCACTTTGGCGTTGGCTGCGATCAGGTTCTTGTTGTCGAAAGCCCATCATTACCTGAAGCCGACTTTAAATATCGAATCTTTAATGCCGATGGCTCCGAAGTCGAAAACTGCGGTAATGGCGCACGCTGTTTTGCAGTGTTTGTTCGCATGCGCAAACTAACCGGCAAAAAAACCATAAAAGCCGAAACCGCAACGGGTATCCTCGTTTTAAACATTGTGGACCAACACAGCGTTACGGTAGATATGGGCGTACCTGAATTAACCCCAATAAATATTCCTTTTATGAGTGAGACGCAACAGGCGGAGTATACTTTACCGCTTGATGATCGAGAATTGCGTATTGGGGCCGTCTCAATGGGTAACCCTCACGCCGTCACCATCGTTGAGGATACACACCAATATCCAGTTGAAAAAATCGGGCCGCTTGTCGAATCACACCCACTCTTTCCAAATCGAGTGAATGCTGGGTTTATGAGCCTTGTCAGCCGTGACGAAGTTAATTTACGCGTTTATGAACGTGGAGCAGGCGAAACCCTAGCATGTGGTACAGGCGCTTGCGCGGCTGTTGTTGCAGGGCGAGTGCAAGGCCTGTTAAATGAAACCGTGGCGGTCAATTTACCTGGCGGTCAACTGAATATTACCTGGAGGGGCGCCGGTCACTCAGTCTTAATGACTGGCCCAACCACCACCGTTTTTCACGGCCAAGTCAAAGTCTAATGTGACGAGCAAGCCAGTGAAGCAACCACTTTATTTTTAATGACAGAGATGCTGTAAGTACTATGGACACAACAACCCCATCAAAAAATCTTGCAGCCCCTTCACAAAAAAAGCCATCTGACTCCGCTATAAATAAAGCAAGTAGCCCACAAGCATTAAGTGATGCAGAGGTTGCACAGCATCTCAAAAAACACCCTGATTTTTTTGAAAAGCATACCGACTTATTGCTCAGTTTACGCCTGTCTCACCCATCAGGTAATGCTGTTTCCTTGATTGAAAGACAGCTGCAGGCATACCGCGAGCGCAACAGCGATATTCGAGAAAAGCTCAGCGTATTACTGGCTAATGCACGTGAAAATGACCGTTTATTTGAGCTCAGCCAGCGGCTAACGCTTTCGCTAATTGAGTGTACAGAGCTAGGCGATGCATTTGATGCATTGAACTACAGCTTAAATAACGAGTTTAATGTTAAGCATTTTAGTATTTGGGTACTGAATAAAAAACTAGAATCCGCTACCACCCGCTACTTATCTCCAAACAATTTTCAAAAGACACTCAATGCACGATTAGAAAGCAATAAAATTGCTTTTAGCGGTATTACCCCTGCAGAAATCAACGCACTGTTTGAACCAGAAGAACCTATTGGCTCAGCCGCACTGTGTATTGCTCGCCATGGTAGCCATCCTATTGCCATCATTGCTGTTGGGCACGAAGATAAAGACCGCTACGCCCCCAACGGCGGAACACTGTTCTTACGCCACCTGAGTGAATTATTAAGCCGCGTACTGGCTCGTTTTTTATAAACTGAAGTGACTTTCAGCTTATACAATTTTCTCAATATCACGCTTGGTAACGTATAAGCGCGCTTACTTCCAAGCTACCAATGTCAATGATACAGAAACCTCACCACTAGCCAACCAGCACTCATCATCAGTGATCGTTGCATTAATCTCTTTTGAATCCATCAAGGGTGTTAGGTTTTCAATGGCATCTTCTCCTACAAACAACACTTGCAAATGCGCATAGCGACTAAGCCCTGCCTTGATCGCTTCCCACCAAATTGGTCCATGACGGCCATAGCTAATAACGGTTACCTTTTGGCTTTGACCGCAAGCTTTACTCAAGCGCTTTTCATCGGGCCAACCTAATTCGACCCAATGCTCAATATCACCGGTCAAATCTTTTTGCCAAAGATCGGGCTCATCAGTGGCTGATATACCACGGCAAAAAGATAAACGCTCTTCTGCAAATAAAGCAAAAGCCGCAACACGTAATGCCATACGGCCTTGGGTTTCAGAAGGATGGCAAGCCACTGTGAGGGGATAAGTTTGATAATGGTGACGATTAGTATCGCTGACTGTCAATTCTAGCTTATGTACTGTTGCCTTTATGGCCATGTTGAACAGACTCCAAAAAATAGTCTGCTAGTTTAACCTATAGTTATACAATCACAGATTAATCTTGAGTAACCAACACCATTAACACGCCCTTTTCTTTCCATAATGTTACATCCAGTCCCTTACTTTCGACCAAAAAAGGCCTTTGGTTTTTATCAGGGATACGGCCATGCTGTTTTTTATCGTATGCAGCCTGATACAGTGTGCTGACTGAATCCCGTGCATCACGGTAACGTAGCTGTGCAGCAATAGCGCCACGAACAGAACAATAACGCCCACCCACTAATGACAAGCTAGGCTGAGCAATGCTCCCACCACTCGAACCTGCTTTGTGAAATAAGCTATTGATCGGAGAAAAATCTAAATCACTAAAATAAACACGTAGGTCATTAAAAGAGTGACTGGTTACATCTAACGGTTTGAGCTTAAGGTGGTTCTTAACAACCTCACTGGCAATTTCTTGAGAGTAATTAGGCAAAAAAAGAGCCGGCCATATCACCAAAGAAAAAAACAAGGCTAAGCTGGCACAAAAACTTATCGCGCTGGTATAGATTAGCCATCGGCCACGTTTAAGACCTTGTTGCGATTTTACTGAAGCAGAAAGGTCCTGTTGCAAAAAAGACTGTTGTTCAACCCTATTCTGCATATTTAATAAATGGGTCACTTGTTTTTGATCAAGAGAGATTGGCCGTAATGTATCCATTAACGCTCGATCAATTGTTTCTAAATGCTCATCACTCATAGCGCGATACCTCAGCAACCCCTGCCTCTTGTGCGTTAAGTGTCTTCCTCAAACGGTGCATGCGCGATAGAAATGTTCCTCTTGGAACATTGAGCTTGGTACAGACTTCATCAGTACTGTACCCAAGAACAACCCAATGATAGAGCGCGTCACGATCCCATACCGATAAGGTTGCCCAAATCGTCGAAAAATGGCGTTGATTCACTAGCCAGTGCTCTAAATCGATTGGTGAAATATCATAATGGCTTTCTTCCTCATAAGTTTCGTGCTGCCAACGCTTTTGATAACGGCAGTGATCAATAAAGCGGTTGCGAATAAGCGTATGCATATAAGCTGAGGCATTGTTGATACGCTCTTTCCTTGGCTGTAAGTACTGTTCCAATGCACCTTGCAACAAATCATAAGCATCATGCTCATTCAAGCACAGCATGTAGGCATAGCGGTAAAACTGATTAAGCTCTTGCTCATTAAAGAATGCTGGTATCAAACTAAAACCCATATCATACGCGCTATAAAACTCTCGAAAAAACCTTAAGTAGATCAATAATCATGGAGCCTACATATTTTTCTTGTAATGTTTTTAGCAAAAAAGACTAATGTAAGCACCATGAAACCTTAAAAATAAAAGCTTATGACGCCGACTTGTGCTGCTTTGTCACACTGGCTTTAGCCGGTTTTACTTTGGCTACATGACCGCCCGTAATTTTTTCACACGTGCCCTGTGGTACATAGACCCACTCAATATCTAAATTATCGGCCTTAGCCTGACCAGCACAACCATGCGAACCGTCCAGTGAACCGCAGTCATTCATACCTGCCTTCGCAATACCTGCGCATTTTTCCCAATGAGTGGGAGAGCCAGGCACGGCATTTGCCATTCCTATTGCCATACAACTGCTGATAACCGCTGATGAAACGATAATTTTTTTCATATTTCACTCCAATTCAATAACACATGCTACGTTTGCATGTTTGGCTG
>CALIUX010000128.1 GCA_938048505.1 uncultured Pseudomonadales bacterium | reverse complement strand
TAGCTGCCAGGATAGCCGCCCGCTGCCAAAACAACGCCTACAGCAGGGCGCTCATCCCATTGTGTCTCTTTTTGGTCGAGCTCACCCGCAAGAGCAGCTTGGCAGAGTTCGACCAAATCAGATTGCAAGCGCATCATGATCGGTTGAGTTTCTGGATCGCCAAAGCGACAGTTGTATTCGATGACTTTTGGCGCGCCTTGTTGATCAATCATCAGGCCTGCATATAAAAAGCCCACATAGGCATTGCCTTCGCTTGCCATACCTTTGATCGTTGGCATAATGACTTCAGCCATAATGCGATCATAGACTGCTGGTGTAACGACGGGTGCTGGTGAATAAGCACCCATACCACCGGTATTCAGGCCAGTATCGCCATCGCCTGCACGCTTGTGGTCTTGGCTGGTTGCCATAGGTAGCACGTTTTTACCATCGGCAATCACAATGAAACTGGCTTCTTCACCTTCTAGAAACTCTTCAATGACGACTCGGCAGCCAGCATCACCAAAGGCATTACCGCTTAGCATGTCTTTAACCGCGTCTTCTGCCGTTGCTAAATCCATTGCAACAATTACACCTTTACCTGCTGCTAAACCATCTGCCTTGATGACGATGGGCGCACCTTTTTCACGTAAGTAGACTAGTGCTGGTTCAACCTCGGTGAATTTTTCGTATTCGGCTGTAGGGATGTTATGGCGAGCCAAAAAGTCTTTAGTGAAGGCTTTTGAGCCTTCGAGCTGTGCAGCCCCTTTGGATGGGCCAAAACACGCTAGGCCTTGTGCTTCAAAGTAATCTACAACGCCATCAACCAATGGCACTTCTGGCCCTACAATGCTGAGTGCGACGTTATTGTCTTTGGCGAATGTTGCCAGTTTTTCAAAGTCTGAAACACCAATGGCTACATTTTGTAATTTGCCATCGTGTGCAGTGCCCGCATTGCCGGGCGCTAAAAAGACGGTCTCGACAGCCGGGTTTTGTGCAGCCTTCCATGCTAGAGCATGTTCACGGCCGCCGCCGCCAATAATTAAAATATTCATTTAAGGGTATCCTCTTTTGGGAGGTAAAATCTCTTTGATTGCGTGTTTTATCAATACCTGACAAATCAATGTCTAAAGTGGCGCATGCTGGTGAAGACCATGGCAATGCCGGCTTCATCTGCTGCTGCAATCACTTCTTCATCACGCATTGAGCCGCCTGGTTGGATGACGGCTTTAATACCGGCTTTGGCGGCATTATCGATACCATCACGGAACGGGAAAAACGCATCACTTGCCATCACGGAACCAGGCACTTCAAGGCCGGCATGCTCGGCTTTGATACCGGCAATACGTGCTGAATTGACACGGCTCATTTGACCTGCGCCCACGCCAATTGTACGGCTGTCTTTGGCATAAACGATGGCATTGGATTTGACCATTTTGGCCGTCTTCCAAGCAAAGAGTAAGTCACGCAGCTCATCTTCTGATGGTGTGCGCTGGGTGACGACTTTCAGGTCGTCTAGGTCAATCATGCCGTTATCGCGATCTTGCACCAACAAGCCACCATTAACACGCTTGTAATCTAGGCCGGTTGTTGCTGTTGTATCCCATTGGCCACAAGCTAATAAACGCACATTCTTTTTGGCTGCTACAGCTTCAACGGCCGCTTGACTAATACTAGGGGCAATAATCACTTCAACAAATTGTTTGCTGACGATAGCTTCTGCCGTTTCGCCATCAAGCTCACGGTTAAAGGCAATAATGCCGCCAAAAGCGGATTCGCTATCGGTTGTAAAGGCTTTTTCGTAGGCGCTTAAAATGTCTTGGTCTTCAGCAACACCGCAAGGATTAGCGTGTTTCACAATGACGCAAGCAGGCTGGTCAAATTGCTTAACGGTTTCAAGTGCGGCATCCGTATCAGCAATATTGTTGTAGCTGAGCTCTTTACCTTGCAGTTGTTGCGCAGTGGCAATCGAGCCCTGAGTCGGTGATTTTTCAACGTAAAAAGCCGCTTTTTGATGCGGGTTTTCACCGTAGCGCATTTCTTGTGTTTTTTGGAATTGGCTATTAAAGGTGCGACTAAAGTCTTTACTGCCGCCTTCTACCAAACGACCAAAGTAATTAGCAATGGCGCCGTCGTAGTTAGCCGTATGTTCATAGGCTTCGATGGCTAAATTAAAGCGTGTTTCGTAGCGTATGCCTTGCTCGTTTTCGATTTCATTCAGAATGGTTTCGTAACGGCTGGCATTCACAACAATAGTGACATCGTTATGATTTTTTGCCGCTGCGCGAACCATTGTTGGTCCACCAATATCAATGTTCTCGACCGCATCTTCGAGAGAACAACCTTCATTGGCCACTGTCTTTTCGAAAGGGTAAAGGTTTACTACCACTAGGTCGATTGGCTTGATGCCGTGGTCGGCCATCACTGCTTCGTCAGTACCTCGGCGCGCAAGAATGCCACCATGTACTTTAGGGTGTAGCGTTTTGACTCGGCCAGCCATCATTTCAGGGAAGCCGGTGTAATCAGATACTTCAGTGACAGCAATATTGTTGTCTTGTAGAAGTTTATAGGTGCCGCCGGTAGATAAGATCTCTACCCCTTTGTTGGCTAAGGCTTGTGCAAATTCAACAATGCCTGTTTTATCTGAAACGCTAATTAATGCGCGGGTGACTGCAACAGTTTGTGCCTGTGGCATGGTAGGAGTGCCCTCGATTGAAACAGAGTAAAAGGAAGAGTAAAAAACAACAACGCCTTGCCCGCGGAGTGCAGGCAAGGCGCTGAGCGATCACAATACTTTACAGTAAGCCGTATTGTTTAAGCTTTTTGCGTAAAGTGCCTCGGTTTAGGCCCAGCACAATGGCGGCCTTGGTTTGGTTATGGCGGCAGTATTTCATCACAACTTCAAGCAACGGCGCCTCTACTTCTGATAAGACCATGTCGTACACTTCGGTAACATCTTGGCCTTCTAGATTCTGAAAGTAGTTAGTCACCGCTTGCTCAACATAGTCACGCAGCGATTGGGCTTGGCCCACTTGGCGTTGCTCGGGTTGCGAAAATTGCGGTGTATTCACGCTTGGAGCAGGAATGTGCGCCGTAGCTGTCTGGGTTTCTTGCGGACGTTCAGTGATAAAAGGTTCAGCTGAATTCATGCGGCTTCTTCCTCTAATGGTAGGTGCTCTTTGAATAATATGCGTACAAGTTCGAGTTGTTCTTGTGGCAGGTGTAGTACGTTAAATGATTGACGTGCTGGCTTTATCAAATCGTGCGCTAAGTGTTGCATGGCATACCAAGCAAAATGTTTGCGCGCGATGCGCACACCCTGTGTTTCACCGTAAAACTGGTGTAGTGCTTTGAGGTGTGCTTCTAACGTTTGGGCAACGGCTGTTAAAGATGGCGTAGATAGCTTAGTGCCCGTTTCTAGCCAGTGGTTAATCTGTTGGAATAGCCAAGGGTTACCTTGTGCACCGCGGCCTATCATGACAGCGGCTGCACCGGTTTGCTCTAAAACACGAGCAGCGGCTTGTTCACTGGTAATATCGCCATTGGCGATAACCGGAATATCAACGGCTTTCACGACGTTAGCGATGGTTTGATATTCCGCATGCCCATTGAAGCGGCAAGCGCGCGTGCGGCCGTGAATGGTTAAAGCGCTGACCCCTTCATCTTGAGCTACCTCGGCTATGCGCAGCGCGTTTTTGCTGTCTTCGTCCCAGCCGGTGCGGATCTTTAGGGTTACGGGAACTAAGCTCTTTTCGCAAACCGCCTGCAGGATATCTTTCACTAAAACTTCATCACGTAGCAGCGCAGAACCTGCAGCTTTATTGCAGACCTTTTTAGCCGGGCAGCCCATATTGATATCAATAATGTGCGCACCTGCTTCAACACAGGCCGCTGCGGCTTGGGCGAGCTGTTCGGGCTCGCTGCCTGCGATCTGCACGGATCGTAGCCCGTTTTCGCCACTGAGTTTGAGGCGAGATTTTGACTTTCGGCTATTCCAAAGGTGTGTCTGTGAGGTGACCATCTCGCTCACTGCGAGGGCGGCACCTTGTGCTCGGCAGAGATTGCGAAAAGGTTGGTCAGTAATACCGGCCATGGGGGCAAGAACCGCTTTCCCC